>CAVAQL010000055.1:0-8613 GCA_963590825.1 Bacteroides caccae
GCCGTGTTTTTCTAGAAATCATTCTAATCAATTGCGCGAAGAACATTTGCTTTTTGTCAGGAACTTTTTTCTTAAAGCGCGCCGTAGGGTTTTGTGACAAAAAAGTCTAAAGAGTCAAGGCATTTGCGCAGTAAAATTGCGTCATATTTTTTAATTATGAGGGCTGTGAGCCATTTTTCTTATTCACAAGCCCCTGTCTGGAGTTGTTGTCAAAAGATGAAACAAGTTCGTAAACGCGAAGTAACTGGAAGTAGTTTTTGTAGAGAAATCAATGGTGTTTTAAAGGATGTGCTTTCCCGCCCTAAGGGAAGAACCAATGAGACAGAGCGCTATGTGGCGCTTTCTTATGCGGTGCGCAAACGCTTGTCTGAGCGTTGGGTCAAAACACAGGAAGAGGATAGAAAAAAGCATGCTCGCCGCATCTACTACATGTCAATGGAATATTTGATTGGCCGTTCTTTAGCCAATGCCCTTTCTGCAACAGGTTTAAGAAAAGCGGCTGAAGAGGCCGTAAAGGCCGAGGGCTACGGGCCGCTCTCAGACATCCTAGAGTGTGAGCACGACGCAGGACTTGGCAACGGCGGCCTCGGGCGCTTAGCGGCCTGCTTTTTAGATTCCATGGCAACGTTGGAGCTTCCTAGCTGGGGCTACGGCATGCGTTACGAGTACGGTATGTTTGCTCAATCCATTGTCGATGGCTGCCAAGTTGAGAGGCCCGATCAATGGCTCGTTGACGGAGGCACTGTTTGGGAATTCCCGCGCTTTAACACAAGCTATACCGTGAAATTTGGGGGCTCTTTTGAGTCGCGTGGCGCGGATTCCTGCGAATGGAATAGCGCAAGCGAAGTCATCGCTCGCGCCTATGACTTTGTGATTCCTGGTCACGGCACCAATCGCATCAGCACGATGCGTCTTTGGAAAGCATTTGCCCCGCAAGAAATTGATTTAAATGCTTTTAATACAGGCGATTACGCCCGCGCCTCAGGCTTAAAGAACCAATTTGAAAACATTTCTTGGGTGCTTTATCCCAACGACAGTACGCCCCGTGGTCGTGAGCTTCGCTTAAAGCAGGAGTATCTCTTTGTCTCGGCTTCGATGCAAGATATTGTGGCGCACCACTTAGAAGAGTACGGCACACTTGAAAATCTTTCCGAAAAGATTGCCATCCACTTAAATGACACGCATCCGGCGATTTCCGTTGCGGAACTCATGCGCCTTTTGGTTGATGTGCACGCGATGAGTTGGAAAGATGCGTGGGCGCAGTGCGAGAAAATCTTCTCTTACACAAACCACACGTTAATGCCTGAGGCACTTGAAACGTGGCCAGTTCCTTTGATGAAGAGCTTGTTGCCGCGTCACCTCGATATTATTTATCGCATTAATGCGGAATTTTTGGACCGTGTCCGCAAAGAGTTCCCTGGCGACATCGACCTCGTGCGTAGTGTCTCGTTAATTGACGATGGAAACTACACCGAAGAAAGCAAACGCGTTCGTATGTCGCACTTAAGCATTGTGGCAAGCCATAAGGTCAATGGTGTCTCGAAACTCCATTCAAACCTCATGGTAAAAACAATCTTTGCTGGCTTTGCCCGAGTTTTCCCGGATCGCTTTGATAATAAGACAAACGGCATTACGCAACGCCGTTGGTTAGCGCAGGCTAACCCAGGGCTCGCGGGAGTCCTTGATAAATACATCGGTGGCGACTGGCGCTATCACTTAGAGAAAGTGGCAGGCCTTCGCCCGATTTTAAATAGCAGCAAGGGCAATGCACTTTGCGAAGAATTCTTGGCTGTAAAGAAGGCCAATAAAGAGCGCTTAGCCGAATATGTGCGTAAGACAACGGGCGTTGAATTTAATCCGACAAGTTTGACTGACGTACAAGTCAAGCGTATCCACGAATATAAGCGTCAACTCTTGAATGTCCTTCACGTTATTACGCTTTATAACGAAATCAAAGACGGTCGCCCGCACCAGCCACGTAACGTTCTTTTCTCCGGGAAAGCTGCAACCTCTTACTACATGGCCAAACTCATTATTCGCTTGATTAATGATGTGGCTAAGGTGATTAACGCAGATCCCGCGGTTAAGGGACGTTTGAAGGTGGCGTTTGTTCCCAACTATAGTGTGTCGGCTGCTGAAGTCATCATCCCCGCTGCAGACCTTTCTGAGCAGATTTCTACAGCAGGCACTGAAGCTTCGGGCACTGGCAACATGAAACTTGCGTTAAATGGCGCTTTAACGATTGGCACCGAAGATGGTGCGACCATTGAAATGCGCGATAGCATTGGCGCAGAGAACATGTTTGTCTTTGGCCATAGTGCAGCCGAAATCGACAAGTTGCGCCGCGAAGGCTACAACTCACGTAGCCTCTACGAAAACGATGCACGACTTCGCCGCGTCCTCGACATGATTCGCAATGGATACTTCTCGCCTGAGCAGAGAGATCGCTATGCGGATATCTTCTCGGCGTTAATCGATCATGGCGACTACTACATGCTCTTAGCCGATTACGCAAGCTACGTTGATGCACAAGCGAAGGCAGAGGCTCTTTACGCTGATCCGATGGCTTGGGCAAAGAAGGCGCTTCTCAATGTTGCGGGTATGGGACCGTTTAGCTCGGATCGTACGATTCGTGACTATGCGTGCGGTACGTGGAACATGGAAAAGTATTTACGTAAGTAATTTTGCAAGAGGGGGTTTGTTATGAAGCATGTAATGACATTAGAGCGTTCTGAAATTGATGCCCTTTTGCGAGCCGAACATGGAGACGCGTTTGCCGCCTTAGGGCCGCACCGCGTTAAACGCACTTGGGTTGTGCGCGCTGTTTTGCCAAACGCCAAGGCAGTCACGGCCGTTGACCCAAAAACACTGCAGCCCATTGCTGTTTTTAAGGAACACGTTCCAGGCTACTTTGAAGCGCGTCTCGGAGCAAAAAAGAGTATCTCCTATAAGCTGCGTATTGATTGGGGGTCAGCCGTCCAAATCACAGATGACCCGTATCGCTTTGGAACCATCATTCCAGAGGATGACTTGTGGCTTCTTTCTGAAGGAACGCACCTGCGTCCTTGGAATTGGTTTGGTGCGCATCCCACGCAAATTGGTGGCGTAAAGGGTGTCTCGTTTGCCGTGTGGGCGCCAGGAGCCCGTCGCGTTAGCGTCGTAGGCGACTTTAATAGTTGGGACGCACGACGCGCTCCGATGCGTTTGCGCGGAAATTCTGGCGTTTGGGAAATCTTCCTGCCAGGCGCTAAAGCCGGCGACTGCTACAAGTACGACATTATTTCTGCTAATGGCGAGCATTTGCCACTGAAGGCAGACCCGTATGCTTTCCGTATGGAAATGCGCCCAGGCACAGCGTCCATTGTTGCCGACTTGCCAAAAAGCCCGGCGCCCGTGAAGGTTGATGCGATCAATGGCTTTAATAAGCCAATGAGCATCTATGAAGTGCACTTAGGCAGTTGGAAACGGCATCCGAATGAGCGCTTCTTTTATAACTGGGAAGAGCTTGCCGAGAATCTTGTCAGTTACGTCAAAGACATGGGATTTACCCATATCGAGCTTCTTCCCGTCAGTGAACACCCCTTTGATGGCTCTTGGGGTTATCAGGCGTTGGGACTTTATGCGCCGACCTCGCGCTTTGGTGCTCCTGAAGGCTTTGTTCACTTTGTGAATGCCTGCCACGAAGCGGGCATTGGTGTGATTGTCGACTGGGTGCCTGCGCATTTTCCGAAAGACGATTATGGACTCGCGCGCTTTGTCGGGGAGCCACTTTACGAGCACGCCGATCCCAAAGAAGGCGAACACAAGGATTGGGGAACCTATATCTACAACCTCGGACGCTGTGAAGTTCTTGAGTACTTGGTTGGCAATGCCCTTTTCTGGGCTGAGGTTTATGGCGTCGATGGCTTGCGTGTTGATGCTGTGGCTTCGATGCTTTATCGCGACTATTCGCGTAAAGAAGGCGAATGGGTTCCGAATATCTACGGGGGTCGCGAGAATCTTGAATCGATCGCGTTCCTGCGTCGCGTCAATGAAACGCTTGGAGCTGAAAAGCCCAATGTTGCGACTTTCGCCGAAGAGTCCACCGCTTGGCCTATGGTCTCACGTCCGCCATCGATGGGGGGATTGGGTTTCCACTACAAGTGGAACATGGGCTGGATGCATGACGTTTTAAGTTACATGCACGAAGACCCTGTTTATCGCCGTTGGCATCACAACGAACTGACATTCGGACTTCTTTACGCTTATTCAGAAAACTTCGTTTTGCCACTCTCGCACGATGAAGTTGTGCACGGAAAGGGTTCTTTATTAGAAAAGATGTCAGGTGACGACTGGCAAAAATTTGCCAATCTGCGCGCTTTCTATGGCTTTATGTGGGCCTACCCAGGAAAGAAACTTCTCTTTATGGGCGGTGAATTTGCCCAACGGCGCGAATGGAACGACAACGGAGAACTCGATTGGTGGCTTTTGCAATACGAAAGCCACAAGGGTGTTCAAAAGCTTGTCATGGATCTTAATAAGGTCTTAAAGGAAAACCCCGCGCTTTATGAAAAAGACTGTGAGTACGGCGGCTTTGATTGGCTCGATGTCGATGACAAAGATAATTCCGTGATTGCCTTTGCGCGTTGGGGCGTTTCAGGCGACGAATTTATCGTTTGCATTTCCAATTTCACGCCTGTTGTGCGTCACAACTATCGCATCGGTGTGCCAAAGGTCGGTACCTATTGCGAGATTATGAATACCGATAGCACCTACTATTGGGGAAGTAATGTTGGGACCTCAGAGGTGGCTGCCGTGGATTCTGAGCCCATCCCCGCTCACGGGCGCGAGCAGTCGATTAATCTCACATTGCCGCCTCTTGCGACGGTGTATCTGAAATGGCATCGCTAGAAAATTTGATTCAAAAAGCGTGCATTAAAAATCACCCCGGACTCTTCGTCGATGAATCCGGGGCTGATTTTGTTCTTTATAGCGAGCACGCGAAAAGTGTTTCTTTGGAAATTATTTCTGAGGCCGATTCAAAGATTTTCCCCCTAGAAAGGAAAGGTAATCTTTGGAAGGCTCGCATCGAGGGCGTAAAGCCTGCTATGCGCTATGGATACCGCGTTCAAAGCGATGGCTCACGCGGAGCAAAAGAAAGCACCTCCCTACTGCTCGATCCCTATGCAAGGGCCTACGCTGGGAGCTACGAGAAAAACTCCTTATCGGGCGCTGCAGGGTTATTTAGTGTCGTGCCTCAAAGGCAAGTGTTTGATTGGGAAGGGGATGCCTCTCCCCAAATTCCCATGGATAAAACGGTTTTGTATGAAACGCACGTTAAAGGTGCGACAAAACTGAATTTTGAAATCGCCGATGCCGAACGAGGCACTTACGCAGGACTTGCAAGTGAGCCGTTTATCGCTCACGTGAAGTCCTTGGGCGTTACTGCTCTTGAACTCTTACCGATTTTTGAATTTATCGACGAAGATCGCCTTATTGCCAAGGGTCTAAAGAATTTTTGGGGCTACAACCCCGTGGGATTTTTTGCTCCATCACGACGCTACGCGAAAAACCCAGACGCGGTTTGCGATGAATTCCGCAGCATGGTAAAAAAACTTCATGCCGCAGGAATCGAAGTCATTCTTGATGTGGTCTATAACCACACGGCAGAAACCGATGAAACCGGTCCAACGCTAAATTTCCGAGGAATCGACAATAGCGTTTACTACAAGATTCGTGACGACAATCCGAATCTTTATGTCAATTTCACAGGCTGCGGCAACACATTTAACGTCTCGCAGCAGGCAGCGCTCGACCTTATTTTGGACTCCTTACGCTATTGGGTTTGCGAGATGCATGTCGATGGTTTTCGATTTGATCTTGCATCGACATTGACACGAGAAAGTGCTTTTCTTGAAAAAATAAAAGCCGATCCCGTTTTAAGTGGCGTAAAACTCATCGCCGAGCCTTGGGATGTTGGTCCCGATGGTTATCGCTTGGGACGTTTTGGCGCTCCCTTTAGCGAGTGGAACGACAAGTTTCGTGATGACATGCGAGCTTTTTGGCTCGCACACTCGGTGGGCGTGGGTGCCTTGGCACAACGACTTTGTGCCTCAAGCGAAATCTTTCGTTACGCAGGGCGTGCGCCGCAAGCGAGCCTCAATTTCATCACAGCGCACGACGGGTTTACTTTGGCTGACCTCGTCAGCTATGCGGGTAAACATAACGATGCCAACGGCGAGGCTAACCGCGATGGCACAGACCGCAATTTCAGTGTCAATTGCGGCTTTGAAGGTGAAACAGGAAACGAAGATATTCTGCGCCGTAGAAAGTTACTGCGCCGTGCGCTTTTAGCGAGCCTTTTCTTTTCTCAAGGAACTCCCATGCTTTTGGGTGGCGATGAAATCTCACACACCCAAGAAGGAAACAATAACGCCTATTGCCAAGATAACACGACAACGTGGATCGATTGGGATGTAAGCGAGTCCGATGACGAAAGAGCGTTTATTTCGAAACTCGCGCAGATTCGTCACGCTTATCCACAATTACGATCTCGCGCGTGGCTTACAGGCGGATCTATTGATGGCGTACGCGATATTGTGTGGTTAAATAACAAAGGTCGCGAGATGCGTCGTGAGGACTGGAATCAGGGAGCCGATACGTTAGGCGCTCTTTTTGGTCGGTCGGATGCGGCAGAAAGGCTTCTCGTTTATTTTTATCGCGGTGGACATCCTGAGGAGATTACTTTACCCGAAGGACATTGGTCGCAGATACTTCGTAGTGATGTATGTGAAGCGTCAGTCTCAACTGTTCAAGAAAAAACCATCACACTCACGGAACCCACGGTTTTGGTCTTCACAGAAACGCTGCGCGGATTCCCACGAGAAAGCGGTGTTCTTCTTCATGTCACGTCTTTACCAAGCGTTTTTGGCTCTGGCGACTTTGGACGCGAAGCACGCAATTTCGTTGACTGGTTAAAAGAGGCGCATCAAAGCCTCTGGCAAGTGTTGCCGCTTACGGTGACAGGAGAGGGGAATTCTCCTTATATGGGAGCCTCGGTCTTTGCGGGTAACGAACTCTTCATTGATTTTGAAGACTTGGCTCTCAAGGGCTATGTTGTTCTTTCGGAATTAAAAGAGACGCCGCACTTTAATGAGGACCGTGTCGATTTTCCGAAGGTTTCTTCTTGGCGTATGAAGTTGCTCGAACGTGCGGCCTCGCGCTTTTTTAGCCAAAAGGCCTTGCCAGAATCGTATCAAAGCTTTATCGAAAAAGAGGCTGCTTGGCTTGGCGACTATGCGCTTTTCCGCGCCATTGCGTCCGAACAAGAAGCTTTCGGTAGAACCAAGTGGCAAGATTGGCCTGAGAAATTGCGCGACCGTGATGCCGAGGCCCTAGAAAAGGCGCGTACGCGTTTAGCAACACGTGTGAATTTCTGGCGCTTTGCGCAGTGGTTGTTTGCTGAGCAACTCAAGGCTTTGAAAGATTACGCCCACGAGCGTGGTGTTCGTATCTTGGGAGACCTCCCAATCTTTGTGTCTCCTAATAGCGCGGATGTTTGGGCGCACCGCGAGCTTTTTCTTTTGGATAAGGCAGGAAACCCCGAAGCCGTTGCGGGTGTTCCTCCCGATTACTTTAGCCCCACAGGGCAACTCTGGGGGAATCCCTTGTACGATTGGAAGGCACACAAAGAAAGTGGATACGCATGGTGGAAAGCAAGAATTTCCCGTGCCGCTACGCTTTACGACGTGCTTCGCATTGATCACTTCAGAGGCTTTGAGTCGTTCTGGGCAGTGCCTGCTTCGAGCGAAACCGCATTAGAAGGTCATTGGGAAAAGGGGCCAGGAAAAGAACTTTTTGACGCCATTAAAGAAAGCGCTCCGCACTTATCCTTTATCGCTGAAGACCTCGGCATCATTACAAAAGAGGTCAATCAGTTAAGGGAGGCTTTGGATCTGCCTGGGATGCGAGTTTTGCAGTTTGCCTTTGACGGTAAGAGTGAAAATCCCCACTTACCAGGTAATGTCGTTGAAAATGCGGCCTACTACCCGGGAACTCACGACAACGATACGATTCTCGGCTGGTACGAGAGTTTGGATGAAAAAACAAAAGCGACAGTTTTCGATTTCTTAGGACGTCCCGAGTCGATTTCCGAGGCGGCTCTTCGTGCAGTTTTCCATTCAAGAGCTCGTTATGCGATTGCTTTGGCGCAGGATGTTTTAGGTCTTGGCTCTGAAGCTCGTATGAATCGGCCAGGAGACGCCACAGGTTCTTGGGCTTGGAAAATGAAGCGCGGCGCTTTAGGAATAGAGGCAGCTGAAAAACTGGCTTACCTCACGTGTGCATCGCAGCGAAATAGTAAAGAGCGGGAGACCTTGAGGCGTTAAGTGAAATTTTTTGGCGACACGTATAATCCTGAAGGAGAGAAAGTCTTTGTTTAAAGGTGAAAAATGTCTAAGTCCGCTTTGAAACTTGCGCCTTACGGGGAATCGAATTTTTCGATACTGCGAGAAAACAATTTTGCCTATGTTGATAAGACTGAGTTCATCGCCAAACTCGAATCAATGCCGAATCGTTTCCCATTTATTGTTCGTCCGCGTCGCTTTGGGAAAACGCTTTTTACGCAAACTCTGC
>CAVAQL010000056.1:0-8594 GCA_963590825.1 Bacteroides caccae
AAGTTAATGCGAATATCCGCATCGATGCGGCTAGCGGCATTGCGCAAAACGAAGTTTTTCAATGTGAGAAGACCATCGGAAATTGTTAAGTCGCTTGTTAGCTCATCGAAAGACGTTTTGGGTGTTTCTTTTTCTGTGGAGGCCGCTTTCTTGGGTAGTTGCGAGATGTCAATGCCTAAGAGTTCACCACGTAAAAGGCGAAGTTTTCCTGCACCTGTCAGAGTGGAAAGGTTGTTTCCTTTTCCAGAAAGCGTCAAATTTCCGTTTGTCTTCCCTGTAATGGGACTTGTGGCAAAAAGGCTTTCAAAAGAAACCGAATCAAAGTGGTTTTCCGCGGTCCAGTCTCCTGTGTCTTTTAGAGCTAGAGACGTTTCGATTCTGCCACTACCAACACTAGCAATCGCATTTTTGCTTTGAAGGAGGCCGTTAGCCAAAGTGACATTGGCCTGAAACTGCTCGGCAACAATCGATTTGGATTGCAACTTTCCAATACGGATTTCCCCATCGAAATCCACCGAATGTAGCCACGAAAGATTCGTCAGAGCCGGAGCCGCGTCAAAGGCAAGTTGCGTAATGGAAAGCTTTCCTTTAAGAAGCGGGGAATGCGTCCACTCCAAAGAGCCGTTATAGGTAAAGGAAGAGGCACCAACGTTTCCTGCTAAGGTGAGGCTGGTTAAGGCATCGGGAAGCTTTCCTGCGGCTTCTCCCTTCACTGTTGCAGCAATCCCGTCGGGGATTCCTTCAAGACCTTTCGCGGAGAAGGACCCTGTGATATCGGTTAGACGAACTGTTTGGGCTGTTAAATCGATATCGGCGCTCGTGGCAAGATTGAATTTTGCTTCGGAAGTGTCGGTTGTTTTTTGGAAAAGAAGCTTAACTTCAGGCGTTGCTAAGCGCGTGGCGTTGGCTAAGAAATCCGCAAGATTTACGGTGAATTCGCCTTTACTGCGGTCGGGAGCGCTTAATGCGACTTGAATGTTAAGACCCGTTGCTTCTGTGGGTTTTAAACGCAAGCGATTGGCCGAGGCCAAAAGGATGTGTTCGGAGGCCGATTCTGTAAGGCTTCCACTTCCCTTAAAGTCACGCAGCGTAAGAACTTTATTTGCGGCGGAAAAATCAAGCGCCGTTTCTACGCTCAAAGAGCCTTTAATGGGGGCGGCGCCTTTTTCTCCTTCATCACCAAAGCTTAGGCTCACGCGTAACGAGGTTTCGAGTTCAGGAGAGAGCTCTCCGAAGTGAGCCTCGACGTTTGTGAGTTTTGTCAGTGGCTCCGCAAGTCCCCGAGCTTGGAATAGGTCGATTTGCGCATTCGTAAAGACCACTTCCCGAATGCGTAAGTCACTAGGAAACGTCACTTTAGCTGCGCTATTCCGATAGGCCGCGTCGCCAACCCAATCTTCAAGATAAAACGCCGTTTTTAGGCCGCTGATTTCTGTATGGCGTAGGCCAATGGCGCCAAGCGGCAGACTCCAAAGGCTAATATCTGTGCGAATCGCATCGATGCTTGCCATCGGTGTGTTGTCGCTTTCGCGCAGCAATTGAATTTGAGGAATCGAAATCGTCAGCCTCGGAAGTCGTTGGATTTCAACTGTGCCTGAAATAACCGCTTTGGCTCCAAGGGACTTGTGCGCGATATCAATAAAAGAAGCTTTAACGGAATTGGCATCAACAAAATAGAAAAGCGCGCCAACAAAAATCCCAAAGCCAATAATCCCAATGCCAAGAATTAAGCACACAAAGCGCGTTGCGCGATGAAGAAAGCGATTGGTTTTCTCAAAGAAACTCGAGCAAGACGACCTAAAGCGGCTCGGTGTTTTTTCGGTTGTGGCCGTTCTCGTGCGCCGCGGGCGTAAGCGAGAAAAAAGCGCAAGCGGACTTTTTACGATGCGCACAAATAGGTTAATGACTTTTTTAGGTGCTTCACGAAAAATCGAGCCGAGTGACATGGTTTGACTCCAGTCAGTCAATCTTGAATTTATCTTTGATGGCGTCGAAATTGGACCGGAGGTTCTTACGAATATTGGAGCGAAGGTTCGGAGCGAGACGTTCGAGCGCATCAAGCGTCATAAAAATTGAACTTTTGCCTTTATTGGAGAGTTCCCGAAAACGGTGTAAAAGTTCACTTTCTTCCTGCAATGGACGGAGACGTTCGTTGGTGATGATGAAATTGGCGTCAAAGCCGCAAGCGGTTAGACGCATCATGCAAAAGAGCCCTGGATCAAGGTCTCCGTTTTCGACCTCAAGGTATTTTTCAAGCGGAATCCCAATTAATTGGGCGATTTGCGTTTCAGAAAAACCGAGACGCTCGCGCTCGGCTCTTAGGCGCGCGCCTAGAGCTTTTCGTTGTTTTGCAACAGCTAGTGCCATAGTCTTCGGTTTCCCCTGTTAGATAAGAAGGAAGGATAGGCTCAAATTGGACAAGTGCAAACTCTCAATCGCCCGATAGAACGTGACTTCCATCAAAGATTGGGATGAATATATCAGAATTTGTTCGCCCCGCCTGAAAATAGACCTTTTTCATGCCCAGTTTTTCCGCGTAATCAAGCACGCGATTGTATTCAAGCGTTGTTAGCGGTCGGTTAATTTCTTTGTGGCGGTTTGCTTTATAAAGAGGCATGTATTGATTCATGATGGAAACATAGACTTCGTCTTTAAACGTCGTATAAATCCAATCAAGACACGCAAAGCTATCCTTATATAGCCAAGGAAGAACAAGGTGCCGAATCAGCACCCCTTTTTCAAGAATGCCTTTGGCATTAAAGCGTAAGGGTCCTGTTAGTTCAAACATCGTTTCGATTGCTTTTGTTGCGACTTCCCAGTAGTTAGGAGCGCCCGAGTAGCGAACGGCAAGACGCGAATCAAAGTACTTTAAGTCGGGCATGAAAACATCAACAAGTCCTGCGAAACGACGCAATGTTTCGGGTAAATCGTAGGCGTTGGTGTTATAGACAACAGGAATCGAGAGACCAGCGTCTTTCGCTGTCTTTAAGGCAGCAATGATGGAATCGGCATAGTGGCTTGGCGTGACAAGTTCTAGGGTTTCTGCTCCTCGGTTTTCTTCTTCAAGAAAGATTTCTGCGAGGCGCTCGGGGCTAACTTCGAAGCCTTTTCCCTCATGACTAATTCCATAGTTTTGGCAAAAGCAGCAACGCATCGTGCAGTGCGAAAAGAAAACAGTTCCCGCCCCGCGTTTACCTGAAATGCAGGGCTCCTCCCACGCGTGTAGGTTCGCGAGAGCAACTTTGGGTGTCCAGCCGCTTTTACAAAGAGCACGTTTGATGCCCTCTGGGGTTGTGCGATCAGCGTTACAGCGCCTTGGGCAAAGATTACAAAGCTTCGAAATCATGTATTGGTGCGGGAAATCCGATTTCTGATATGATGTTTAACGAGATAAGCGTATTGCTCATTACCTATCTCCTTTTAGAAGCTCAGATTGCAGTCTGAGCTTTTTCGTGCCTTTCTAGATATCTGCAACAACCGAGGTCTTTGGCGTAACACTAATGCTCAGAGACGATGTTTTTTCGTTAAATCCTATCTATAATCTTTAGCAGAAGGAAAACGTAAATTGCCATTGGCAAGTACGTCACATCTACCGAGATGTCTGATAGGATGTGAAACGAGATATTTGTTAGCTGCATAACAAATCTCCCTTTTGAAGCTCAGATGACCGTCTGAGCTTTTTCGTTACTACTACGAGTTAGTAGTACCTACCCATGCGACCGCTATGAATCTGATACAGGCTCTTTAAGAGCCTAAGCGGTCTCCTTATGAGCAAAAAGAGTTTTGTCACGAGCAAAACGAATACCGCATCGTCCCTGAACGAGAGAGAGTATATCCGACTTGTTTTTTCCCTCATAGGCTTTACAGGGCATACGGCGCTATGTGGTATTTTTCTTAAAATTTTTGTGGTGCGGGAAAAAGAAGCCGCAGGGTTTTCATGCCTGCGGCCTTGCTACTTTTTCGTGAGGCTTCTAGGCCTTCGGTTCGTTACGCAAACGAATGTGAAGTTCGCGTAACTGCTTTTCATCCACAGGGCTCGGAGCACCCGTGAGCAAGCACTGCGCACGCTGTGTCTTCGGGAACGCAATCACATCACGAATCGAGGGAGCTCCTGTCATCATGGTGACGATTCGGTCAAGACCGAAGGCAATTCCACCATGCGGTGGCGCACCATACTGCAAGGCATCCAATAGGAAGCCAAACTTCATACGAGCTTCTTCTGGCCCAATCTTTAGCGCAGAAAAGACCTTGCTTTGCACTGTCGCATCGTGAATACGCACAGAGCCGCCGCCGATTTCCCAGCCATTTAAGACCATATCGTAGGCCTTAGCAAAGCAGTTTTCTGGATCGCTCTCAAGCTTATCGACGTCTTCATCGTGCGGGGATGTGAACGGATGGTGGCACGCCATCCAGCGGTTTTCTTCCTCAGAGAATTCGAACATCGGGAAGTCAACAACCCACAAGGGTTTCCAGCCCGCTTCAAAGAGACCGTGCTTATGACCGAACTCACCCAAACCAATCTTTAAGCGCAAGGCTCCGAGACTGTCGTAAACAACCTTGGCTTTGTCGGCGCCAAAAAAGAGGATGTCGCCATCTTCGGCAGCAGTAACCTCTAAGAGTTTGGCGAGAATCTCATCGGAAAGGTTCTTCACGATGGGGCTTTGCAATCCTTCGCGTCCCTTGGTCTTTTCGTTTACCTTAATGTAGGCCAAGCCCTTAGCGCCGTAAATCTTCACAAACTCTGTGTAGCTATCGATTTCCGAGCGCGGCATTGCGCAGGCGCCTGGAACGCGCAAAACGACTACTTTACCGTTATGTAAGCTTGTGACAGAACTAAAGACCTTGAAGTCGCTATTTTTAACAATGTCTGTGACTTCCTTGAGTTCGAGCTTCACGCGCAAGTCTGGTTTATCCGATCCGAAACGCGCCATCGCTTCTCTGTACTGCATCACAGGGAAACGTTCGCCATCGGCAACAAGTTTCACGTTAAGAACCTTTTCAAAGACCGTACGAATGAGTCTTTCAAAGAGATCACGGATTTCGTGTTCGTTTAGGAAACTTGTTTCGCAATCGATCTGTGTGAATTCAGGCTGACGGTCAGCACGCAAGTCTTCATCTCGGAAGCACTTGACGATTTGGTAGTAACGGTCAAAGCCCGCAACCATCAACATCTGTTTAAAAAGTTGCGGCGATTGCGGCAAAGCGTAGAACATACCATCTTGTACGCGAGAAGGAACAAGATAGTCACGTGCGCCTTCGGGAGTGGACTTCGTTAAAACAGGCGTTTCAATATCGATAAATCCTTCGTCGTCTAAGAAGTGACGGACGGCCTGTGTGACCTTAAAGCGCAACTTCATATTCTTTTGCATCTGTGGGCGACGCAAATCGAGGACACGATAGGTAAGACGTGCCGTTTCGCTGACTGTGTCATCATCGAGTTGGAACGGGGGCGTTAACGAAGGATTCAAAATTTCGAGCTTTTGGCAAAGGACTTCGATACCGCCAGAAATCAGCGCATCATTTTTCGTTCCTTCCGGACGCGGACGAACGAGCCCTGTTAACTTCAAGCAGTACTCATTACGGATTTTCTCGGCTGCGGCAAACACGTCGGGGCGGTCAGGGTCGCAAACAATCTGCACTAAACCCTCGCGGTCACGTAAGTCGATAAAAATGACACCGCCATGGTCACGGCGGCGATGAGCCCACCCGTAAAGGGTGACAGTTTGGCCAATGTATTTCTCATCAATTAGGCCACAGTAATTGGTACGCATAGGTACTCCTCAACTTGCGGTCTTCAACTGCTTTTTTAGACCGCAAAAAACTATGCCTCCACAGCGGGAGACAACACTAGACAAAATTTTCCGTCCAAAAGTTTACCCTTTAAATAGCGCCTTGAAGCTGTTTTCCCTCGTTTTTTCTTAAGAATTCTTAACAAAAGAGGGAAATCGAATGAGTACAATAGGGGAAAGTGTTTTTGAGTTTGGAGGTCTTTCTTATATGAAGCAAAAGTTCCTGCGCTTAAGTTTCTTGGCTTCAGTGGTGTCTCTTTTATGCGCTTGCTCGCACCCACAACTCGTGAAGATGGGGGATACGGCAGATGCTGTGCGCGAGAGGCTCGGCGCGCCCGAGGCGATGACGCCGATGCCAGATGGCACGGTGCGTTGGACATATTCCTCGCAACCTTATGGACAAGCTGTTTGGTGGCTTTTCCTCGATAAAAACAATCAGGTTGTTTCCCGTGAGCAGGGGCTACAAGAAAAGTACTTCTCTCTTATTAAGGTTGGAGAGTCAACTGAAGCCGATGTTTGGGCTCTTTGGGGAAAGTGCGCTGAAGAATATAACTTTCCGCTCGTCGGCGAACACGCCTGGATGTATCGCTATCAAGATAGCGGAAGTTTTGATATGGCCGTTTGGCCGCAGTTCGATAAGTCAGGCGTTGTCCGCAGTGTCGATGTGACAATTGACCCCTGGAAGTCGCGCGATGGCGACTTCCCGTGGTTCTAAAGCGTGGTGTCTGCTTTAGAGCTTTAAAAAGTCAATTTCACGAGGATGCACGATACGGTGAAAGTCCTCTGTGTCGATAATGATGGACGTATCGCGAGAGCCCGCGTTAAAGGCAATTTCTTTGTAGCGCGTAAATAGCGTGGGATCGGCAATGCCCAAAAGTTTCTCATGAAAAGAAACGGGCGGGACAGCGCCAAAGATGCATCCAGTGAGTTCCATCACCTCATCTGCGCTACAAAGGCCCGCGCGACGAGCGCCAAGAGCGGCAGAAAGTTTCATCAAATCGGCCTGTTTGTCTGCGGGGAGTACGGCAAGGACATATTGCTTGACGCCGTTACCCTTGACAAGGCAAACAAGCGCCTTAGCGCCTTGACCTAATTCTGTGCCGCGCACTTCTGCCACAGATTGGCTAGAACGTTCGCACGCAGGGTGGTGAACAACACGGTATTTGGCATTGCCCGAATCGAAAAGGGCACAGAGCTTACCGAGAACATCTTCGACCATAAGTTAAAACCTTTGCAACCTTTGTAACAGAGCTTACTGATGCGCATAAAATCGCACCATCCTGCGATAGGATACGCTTATGAATGACAAATTGAAAAATCGATTTCTCATAGCGGCTCCAGGAATGGAAGATTCGCTTTTTGCTCGCTCACTTATTTTGTTAATTGAGAAGAACGCAGACGGTGCGTTTGGTCTTGTCGTGAATCGAGAAAGCCGCTTTACTTTGACAGAGGCCTGCGAGCAATTGGGATGCCCTGCTCCTAAGAGAGAAAAAATCTTTGGTTGGGGAGGCCCCGTTTACCCGACGACGGCGTTTGTCTTGCATTCGCCTCAAGGAAATTGGCAAACGACGAACTTTTTTAGCAAGGAGCAAGGGATTGCCTTAACGCTTTCTACGGACATCTTAAAAGAGCTCGCCAGCGGTGCTGGTCCGGAAAAAGCGATGCCCCTTTTAGGTTGCGCAATGTGGGAGCCAGGGCAATTGGAAAAGGAAATCCAAGAGGGTTTTTGGCTTAACTCAGAAGTCAGCAGCCACATTATTTTTGATGTAGCACTTGCTGAGCGCTATGAGGCCGCTCTTGCTCTTGTGGGGATTGAAACCCTTTCGGGTGAAAGCGTTTTAAGCGATAGCGTCGGACACGCCTAAAAACATCAATTAAAATAACGCCTTTTCTCGTAATTTGTCATGGATAAGACAGGAAACGTTCTCGCTTTTGATTTCGGTTTGGCCCGCATTGGCGTTGCGCTTGGCAACACATTGACCCAAGGCGCAAGGCCCTTGACGATTATTGAAGCCAAAACAAATAAAGCAAAGTGGGACGGGGTTCAAAAGCTGCTTGATGCGTGGGCCCCTGACGTTCTTATCGTCGGAGTGCCACGGCACCCAGATGGCACTGCTCACGAGATGACGCGTTTGGCTATGCGCTTTGCGCGGCAATTGGCAGGGCGTACAGGACGTACGCTTTACGCAGTCGATGAACGCTACTCGTCGGTTGTGGTTGAAGAGGGAACGAAAAAGATTGACGACGCTTCTGCGGCTGTGATTTTGCAGCAGTGGTTTGATGAAGGCTGTCCACAAAACGGAATTGAATGAAAAAATGAAGGCATTGCTTGGACTGTATCGACTTTTAAAAATCGGCATTTATGTGATTGGATGCCTATTTATGATTGCTTTTGTGCTCCCAAATGTAAGTGCTCAAAAGCGAGGACGCTTAATTCGCGAGTGGGCTGGGAAACTTCCCCGCATGATTGGAATTGAAATCAATCACTCGGGCTCTCTTGATTGTCCTGAGGCGTTTGATTCGGGAATTACTCCCAATGCAATGGGTCGCCTTTTGGTTTCCAATCACGTCACGTTCTTAGATCCCTTTGTGATTGATGCCGTCTTACCAGCGGGATTTGTTGCCAAGGCAGAAATTGGACGTTGGCCCGTTTTGGGAAAGATTGCGAGTGCGGTGGGAACTATTTATATCGACCGTAGTAACAAGCGCTCTTTAATCGGGATTGCTGAGTCGATGATTCAGGCACTTCAAGAAGGAAGAAACGTTCTAGTTTTTCCCGAAGGGACAACCTCGAATGGTCAAGGA
>CAVAQL010000057.1:0-8556 GCA_963590825.1 Bacteroides caccae
CGGCAACATTGGCTTGCACCACAGTTGTTGTTGGTGAAGAAGCGACTGCAGATGGGTCGTTTCTCGTGGCTCGTGCTGCAGATAGCAATGCCCTAAAGGCGCAGCACTTTGTGATTCATCCCGCCAAGAAGAATCAAAAGGGTATGTATCGCACGAAAGATCACGACGGTGCAACAGCGTTTGAGTATCCGCTTCCGAAAAATGCGATGCGTTACACATCGGTACCTAACTGGAAGACACAGCTCCATGGTGCTGTAGGTTTTAACGAGGCTGGCGTCGGTATCTCTGGCACGGAATCGATTTTTGCTCGCGATGATATGTTGGCAATCGATCCGTATAACGAAGCAACGGGTTTTACTGAAGATGACCTTTTGGATGTCATTCTTCCGCGCGCAAAGACAGCTCGTGAAGGCGTGAAGATTTTGGGCTCCATTGTTGAAACCATCGGTGCTGGCGAAGGTTTTGGCGTGGTCTTTGTTGACGAAAAGGAAATCTGGTACTTCGAAACGGCCACAGGGCATCACTGGATGGCACATCGCACACCAAAGGACAGTTACTTTGCCTCAGGCAATCAGGGTCGCTTACAGAGCTACATCCCTGGCGATGATAACTATATGGGGTCTAAGGGCTTAATCGAATTTGCTGCGAAACACGGCCGCTACGATGCCGCAAAAGACGGTGCCTTTAATTTCTCGAAGGCGTTCTGCCGCGATGATTCTCGAGATCGTGATTACAACGATCCGCGTGTTTGGCAAATCCAGAAACTCTTCAATCCAAGCTTAGAGCAAAACGTTGCCGATGGCCGCAAGTTCCCTGTTTACTTGAAGCCCGAAAAGAAGTTGACCGTCGACGATATGAAGATGGTTCTTCGCAATCACTATCAGGGTACCGAGCACGACCCGTACACCCCGAAGTTAAATGGCCAAGAGCCCTGGAGACCCATCAGTGTTTTCCGTACATACGAGTCGCACGTGATGCACGTGCGTCCCTGGATGCCAAAGGCAATTGGTGAAGTGACCTATATTGGCTTTGGTATGGCAGATCTCTCGTGCTACGTCCCGTTCTACCAGGGCTTAAAGGCCGTTCCAAAGAACTACGGTATGGGGACCGATAAGGCCGATAGCGAGTCTGCCTATTGGAAGTATCGTAAGTTGCAGACGCTTGTTATGACGGACTACCAGAAACTTGCTCCGATTGTTAAGAACGCCTATAGCGATTTTGAAGCCAAGACCTCTGAAGCGCAAAAGACGATAGAAGCAAAGTATCTGAAGATTGTTAAGAGCAATCCGAAGGCCGCCGATAAGCTCTTAAATGACTTCAACATCAAAGTCTTAAAGGATGCCGAAGCGTTAACTGAGAGCTTGACAAACGAACTCTTTACGATTCGTACAACGGATATTCAAAAAGATATCTTCTTTGCCAATCGTAAGAAGAAAGACTAAGCCGCCTTTAATCGAAGTTTGGTCATGTTTCATGGGATTGGGAAAGCGGTTTTCCTAATCCCAAAATTTTCTCCCTAGAGTTCACATTTCTCGGCGCGTTGCAATCGTTGCGCACTGATGTTTTGCTCACAATCTTTCAAAAAGGCATTAGGGATTGCCCTAGCGATGTCCCGTCTGGCGGAATCTTCTTCAAAAAACTGAGGGTTAAACGAGGTCGTTTTGTTACAAATTCAAAGTTTTCCTTCCCTGTCTCCGATACACTCGTTTGTAGAGCTAAGGAGCTCTTAGCTCGTCAAAAAATAACTTTTGGAGGACCTCTTATGCATATGATGAAAAAGGCCCTGATTGCGGCCGCAGTTTCGATTTCGATGGGTGCAGCTTTCGCAGCAAATCTTCCTGGTGTTCGTATTCTTGCCACGGGTGGCACAATTGCTGGCGTTGCCTCTTCTTCGACACAGACAACAGGTTATGAAGCCGGAAAGATTGGCATTCAAACACTGATTGACGCAGTTCCCCAAATGAAAGAGATTGCCACAGTCGATGGTGAGCAGATCGTAAAGATTTCTTCCAATAACATGGACACGGCAACGTTATTGAAGTTAGCCAATCGCATTAACGAACTTTTAAAGCAAAAAGACATCCAGGGTATCGTCATCACGCACGGTACAGATACGTTGGAAGAAACCGCGTACTTCTTAAATCTTACGGTTAAGAGCAATAAACCCGTCGTGCTTGTTGGCGCGATGCGCCCAGCGACAGCGATGTCGGCTGACGGCCCGATGAATTTACTCAATGCCGTTCGCGTGGCTGTCAGTAAAGAAGCTATCGGTAAGGGCGTCTTGATTGCGATGAATGACACCATCAATGGTGCTCGCGATACTACAAAGACCAACACCACGAACGTGGCAACGTTTAAAGCGCCCGAACTTGGGTGCTTAGGCTACATCGCTGGCGGTAAGGTGAAGTTCTACAAAGAATCCACACGGCGCCACACAACAAAGAGCGAATTTGATGTCAAGGGTATGACATCGTTACCTCGCGTTGATATCGTCTATTCGCACGTAAGTGCCGACGATGTGATGGTCAATGCCGCTGTTGCCGCAGGCGCTAAGGGCATCATTCACGACGGTACTGGCAATGGCTCGATTCACCGTGACACCGAAAAGGGACTTATTAAAGCGCAGCAAAAGGGCGTCGTGATTGTGCGCTCCTCTCGCGTTGGCAATGGCCCGACGGTTCCGTCTTTGAAGCAATGGATTGATGCGAAGTTCTTAGATGGCGATACCCTCAATGCCCAGAAGGCTCGCCTCTTATTGCAACTTGCGTTAACCAAGACCACAAACCTCAAAGAAATCCAGCGGATCTTTGATGAGTACTAATAGCCCGAAAGAGCCTCGCCGTTAGGCGAGGATAAACTCTAAAACGGAAGGCTCCTGACTTTAATCTGAAAGGGTTTTGGAAAAATGGTCAGGAGCTTTTTGTTACCTATTTTGGAAGCGGCCTTTTTCACGCCAAAGCAGAGCAAGCTGTGAGAGAATGCGAAGTCATTAAGGCGTGATTTGGTTTTTCTAAAAAAAATTGAGAAACGCAAGAAAATAAACGCAAGAATGTGTTGATGTTACTTTTGGATTTCAGATGCCAATTGTCCAATCTCTTATTCGCAATCCGTATCGCATTTTGGGTGTGTCCTCAAACGACTCCGATGAGCGCAAGGCGCGCCACGTTGAAGCAATCGTAAAGGCCATTAAAAGTAAGAGCTCGATTTCCTATACCACGGATTTCGTCGATACCTTAGGGCACATTTCACGCAATGAAGCGACATTAAGTTACGCAAAAGAGCGCCTTGCTACACCAATCGACCGCTTGGCATCGGCCTTTTTCTGGTTTGCTTCAAGTAAAGCCTCCGATGGCGTGGCTTATACGTTTTTAAAAGAGGGCAACATTGAGAAAGCCGAAAAGGTTTACGCCAAAAAAGAAGGGTATGCACCACGCATTAATCTAGCCTGTCTCTCATTTATCAAGAAAGATCTCTTGGGAGGCATCGGACAGATTGCGCGATTGCTTGAAAGCGAGAAAGATCGAAATGACTTTGTGCGCTCAATCGCTCCTGGCGAACTCATCTCGAAAGGAGACTTGTCGCTTTTATTTTTCCGGGAACTTTCTCGAGACGAAGACTTAAGTGATCGCTTAGGGTTGTCACGCATCGATACGGCAGAGAAGGCCGAAGCCTTCTTAACGAACGTTTTGGCCTTGCACGAACGACTCGCGATTTCGGTTTTCAACGTCGGACCAGCTCGCTCGATGCCCATCATGGCTTTACGAAGCGCCGAGCGATTAATCGACACGACAGGACCTTTGCTTGAGCCCTTAAAAAAAGAACTGGGAGCCGATACGCCACTTTATATCTTTGTCTCAAGTTGGATTGCCAATGAAGCGATGTCGATGGTGTGTGCGAACGTTAACTTTATGCACACGTGCCCACCTGGAACTGAGACACTTCGCACCGAGTCTGCGAAAGCCGCCGTCGTTCTTAAGAGACTTTTGACGCTCGATATCACAGACGGTTTACGTAAGCAGATTGAAAACAACCTCGAAGTTCTCGATGGTATTCAGGAGCGTATTGCAGAAAAGCACGATAAAGGGCGCTGCTACATTGCCACGGCAGCCTTCGGGTCCTATGACGCACCTGAGGTGAAAGTATTGCGGCGTTTTCGCGATTGCGTTTTAAAAAGAAGTGCTACGGGTCGCGCGTTTGTTACCTTCTATTATCGGAACTCTCCTTCGTGGGTCGTCTTTATGAAAAAGCATTCGGCACTCAACGCTTGTGTGCGAGAAACTCTCAAGGTGTTTTCTAAGCTTTGCGAAATTTTGATGCGCTAATTCGAATTCGCTCTAAAACGAAAAAAAGCGAAACAACACGAATAACACACGCTGAAATTACAGGAGCGTTTTGAAATCCTGACTAAAAAGGAAGGTAGTGAGTTGGCTACAAATTGTAGTCAACTGAAGTTGCCGGCTACGGTCGGAAAACATTCTCTTTCTGATGTTGCTTCTGTAAAGCAGTTATTGTGGCTGATTCAATCAATACCATCACCCAAGGCCGAACCTTTCAAACTGTGGTTGCAGGTCCCGAACACGATGGCAGTCACACGTTAGTAGTTAAATCTGGTGGTTCTATTGCTAGGCGAGCACGTCTCGATATTGAAAAATAGAGAGGTCGAAGGGATGTTTTTTCGCAGGCTGCTAAGAATTTGATTGAAACCCACAAGGCTGCTGAAGCAATCTCTGGTAAGTCTAAAGAGATTTCTTAAGTAGGTCTCGCCAATATTTTCGGGATATAACGCCGTCATATTGGCGAAACCAACCCCAACCGACTCAAATTATTTGAGGCCTGTTGGGTCTTATCCACTTTCCTCAGATTTTGAGAGAAACTGAAGAAATTACTTCGCGACTTTCTTTTCAGGGGCGGGTTCAAGTTCTTTCTTGACCTTTTCGCCAGCCTTTAAAACGAGAGAAATCACATCGGCGCCGGAAACGTCGCTGATACGAACGAGAACGACACGAGCGCCTTGGAAAAGGAAGTTCTTCTCTTTCTTTTCAGGGTCTCCCATCGCTTGTAGGAAGGCATCAATCTGCGGATTGACCTTCGCGGGGTCCTGTGTTTGAAAATCAACGGTAATTGTTTGGCCACCCTTTAAAAAGATGCTCAAGCGCTGGAAATACTGATCCATTATTAATAACTCCTTAATTCTTTTTCCTTTACGTCCGAAGAGAAATTCTCAAACTGACGCGAAAGGATGTTTGAAATCGAGGGATATTGTAAAGAAAACTCTAGTGCCCCAAAAGTTTTTTTTGAGCAGTGCGATTGCGCTCTCGGTGATTTCTTTGAGAACGCGAGCGCCTTAAGCCATAAAAGTTTGTGAAAATTCGTTAGAACACGGACCAATCCGCCGCTACGTTGATTGGTTAGGGGATTTTCTTTTGGACTGCGATTTCTCTTTTGGACACGTTCTTGTCAGTAACGATGATGGCATCGGCGCCCCAGGACTCAATGCGCTTATCGATGCAATCGCTCCTTTTGCGCGTCTCACAGTTGTGGTCCCCGATAAAAACCAGAGCGCTGCATCGTCGGCCTTGACCGTAAGAAGAAGCTTAACTGTCACTGAAATTGGCCCGAATGTTTTTACTGTCGATGGCACTCCTGCCGATTGTGTGCACCTTGCACTTACAGGATTATTAGAGAAAAAGCCCGATCTTCTTATTAGTGGCATTAATGCAGGGAAAAACTTAGGCGACGATGTCTTTTATTCGGGTACCGTTGGGGCCGCTCGCGAAGGGCCCCTGTTTGGCATTAACGCTATCGCGGTAAGTCTCGTTGATGAAAAGCTCGGACACTTTGAAACAGCATCTGATGTGACAATCCGTTTAGTTAAGGCGCTTTCGGGATTTAAGAGTCAAGAGAGTGTTTTACTGAATGTGAATGTTCCAGATTGCCCGATTGAAGACTTAAAAGGCATTGAGATTACAAAGCTAGGAAGGTGGCCTAATCCGAAGTGCGCGACTCGTGTAGCTTCGAATGGAAGTCAGTCACACTTTACTTTGGGCGATCAAATCTGGCCGACACAATACGAGGACGGAACAGACTTTTCAGCGATCAAAAGAGGGTATGCCTCAGTGACAGCGCTTAAAATGGATAGTTCAGACGAAAGAGGAAATGAAGAGCTTTCTCAGAAGTTCGATTTTCTATTAAGGAGATGAATGTGAAAAAGGGTGTATGGATTGGTTTGGTGACGATGGCAGGAATTCTTGCAGGCTGTTCGTCGGTGAGCACAATGGCTCCAATTGAAGACCGCACGGGAACCTATGATGCGGCTACACGTCCTGCGAAGGTAGAGTCCTATCCCATTGATGCAACAGAGCCCGTCAAAAAAGCGCCTGAGCATTTGGCAAGCGATACCGCACCCATTGATAGCGGAAGAATTCATGTCGTAGCCGCTGGCGATACGCTCTATAACATTGGCGTGCGTTATGGCGTCAATCCTCGGCAGTTACAAACACTCAATGGCATCAAAGATGTCACAACGCTTTCGATTGGTCAGGAACTTCGCATTCCAAAGACAGCCGCAGAACTGTCGAACGCTGCGCCAGAAGCCACTGTCCAAAGCGCAGCAACAGCGGACTCTCTAGACACAGCACCGACAGTTGAAACAGCCAAGCGCCCCGAGACAGCCGATCAAGCCGCCCAGCGCAAAATTGCCGAGCAAAAAGCAGCGCGCGAAGCAGCGGCACGAGGCGAGATTCAATTTATGTGGCCTGCCAAGGGAGACGTCATTGCCACATTTAAAGAAACCAAGATGGGAATTGACATCGCAGGGAATATGGGTGATCCCATTTACGCTGTGTTAGATGGCACTGTCCAATACGTTGGTGGCAATGCTCCTGGCTACGGACAGTTCGTTATCGTGCGCCACAATGTGCGGCTTCCTGGTAAGGGAAAAACGCCGTTGATTACTGTTTACGGAAACACCTCAAAAATTCTTGTTCGTGTGAACGAAAGCGTTCGCGCCGGCCAGCAAATTGCTGAAATGGGAAACACGGATGCGAATCGCGTGAAGTTACGCTTTGAAGTGCGTCAAGGAAAACCGCTTGACCCAATTCCGTATTTGAGCGAATAGGGGCATCGTGAGTCGAGAGAAAAAGCCTCGCGCGCAGGCAAAAATTACAATCGAGCGCCTTGATGCAGAAGGCCGAGGCGTTGGACACAACGACGGGAAAGTCGTTTTCGTTGAAGGGGCGCTCCCTGGCGAGACGGTCCTTTACGAGCGGGTGCGGAATAAACCGAGTTTTGAAGTTGGTATTGCTCTAGAAATTGAAAACCCGTCTTTTATGCGCGTAGAGCCTAAATGCCCGTACTTTGGTATGGGACCAGGCTCTTGCGGCGGTTGCGCGATGCAACACATTGAGGCCAATGCTCAGGTTGCCTTTAAGCAGCGCGTTTTATTGGATACCCTTTGGCATATTGGAAAAGTTGTTCCCGAACAAGTTCTTCCTCCCATTCACGGACCGACTTGGAACTATCGGCATCGCGCCCGATTGACGGTGCGATTCGTTGAGAAAAAAGGCGGCATGCTCGTTGGCTTTCACGAAAAGCATTCAAGTTTCGTCGCGGATATGAAAAGCTGCGCGATATTGCCCGAGAGGGTTTCTGCGATGCTTCTTTCTTTGCGCGAACTTGTTGCCTCACTATCGTGCCGCGATAGAGTCCCGCAAATTGAAATTGCCTTGGGGGGCGAACATCTAGCGCTTGTTTTCCGCCACTTAGAGCCATTGAGCGCAGAGGATTTAGTCAAGATTAATGAAGCGGCTAAGCGCCTAAATTTTGATGCGTGGTTGCAGCCCAAAGGACCCGATTCGGCCTATCCAATTGAAGAAGCGAACCAAGACGCCTTGAAGTTGCACCTACGTGAGTTTGGCGTAGAGATTCCCTTTAGACCCACAGACTTCACGCAAGTCAATCACGCGATGAATGAGGCGATGGTTTCTCGCGCGATTCGCTTACTTTCGCCAACAAAAGAAAGCCACGTTGCAGACTTTTTCTGCGGCTTGGGTAACTTCACATTGGCTTTAGCCAAGAGAGCCAATCGTGTGATTGGTCTTGAAGGCAGTGACGCACTCGTTGAAAGAGCTCGTGCGGGTGCCGTTTTAAATCACGTTGAAGACAAAGTCTCGTTCCGAGCTCGCAATCTTTTTACGTGGTGTGATGCCGATTGGAATGAACTGATTGATACCATGGGCGGCATTGACCGTGTGTTAATTGATCCCCCAAGAGAAGGCGCTGAAGCCTTAGCGCACGTCTTATCGGATACGGCAAAAAAGCCAGCGCGTGTCGTTTATGTTTCCTGTAACCCAGCGACCCTTGCTCGAGACCTTGCGATTCTTGTTCACACGGGCTCTTGGCGCGTGAGACTTGCAGGCATCATGAACATGTTCCCGCACACAGGGCACGTCGAAAGTATCTGCGTTTTAACGCCCAAAATAGAGCCTTAGACAAAATCCCTAAAAAAGAGAAAGAGGCCTTTATCCGAAGTGTTTTTGGGTAAAGGCTTTTTTTTGC
>CAVAQL010000058.1:0-8403 GCA_963590825.1 Bacteroides caccae
CTTCATAATTGAAACACTGTCAACGGGTTTATTGATACCGAGTTCTTTCCAAAGTTCGAAAAACTCCAGTTGAGATTTTTCTTCGGGAGTTAGACGCTTTTCGATTTTCTCACGAAGCCGTTTTGACTCATAGTCGTGCAACGTGTTTTCTGTTTCACGAAATAGAGCATAGGCAAGAAGCCGAGCCTTCGGATTTTCACATTCTCCGTACTGGTAATAAAGGCCCAAAAGCACTAAGGCATAGGGAATTCCCGAGCTAACAAAGGATTTAAAACTCGCTTCCTTTTCAAGTTCAGGCATCGTAAAGAAATTTTCGTGGAAACGGCCAAAACCAGCAAGCCAGTAACTTGCGGCGTCAGTGCCGTTACGCAAGGCTCCTTCTAAGACGATTTGCGCGAGCTCTATGCTTTGCGTAATACCAAGACCGAGTGCGTGTGCTTTTGCGAGTAAGAAGTTCGCTTGCGCCTCGTCGTGCGCGGCGCTTTGCACAAGCCACGCTGTTTGGGCAATTCCTTCGACGTTTTCGTCCTGATAAAGAGCCGTGGTTTGGATTGCTTTGTAATACGCAAGCTGCGCTTTTGGATCGTCGAATTCGCTCGCTAAGATTCTTAGAAGCTCAATCTTGATGTCTTCAGGAACAATGTCGTCGCCCGCATTTGTGAGTGCTAGAAATCGCAGGGCAGGTAAGTAACTTTGGATAGCAGCCTTAGCCAGTTGATGCGTTGCTTTTATTCCGCCCGTTTCATAAAGCTCTGAGCCAAAAAGCGTTGATGTCGCAGCAAGCATAAGAGCAGGAGCAAAATTTAAATCGGCAGCCTTCTCTAATAAACGTCGCCTGGTGCGGCGAAAGTACTTCGATCGCGGCTTCATAGTCGTGGCAAGAAAGAATTGCGATGCGCCAGGCGTAGAAAGGCATCGACAGTAATAGCGCCTTACCCAAAGTTTGTTCTCATTGGGTAAGAACAAGGAAGGAAGCCCGAGATCGCGTAAATCCTCGACAAATTCGCCAACAATGTAGAAGCCCTCAAAGCTCAGTTTATCTCCACGATGAAAGGGTTCTTTGGGTAGGAATCTTTTCGGGATGGTAATCAGTAGGGGGCCAATGGCTGTCGAGCACTTCATGGTGACAAAATCAAGTGCTGCAGCGCTATAGGTTTTGTCGACTTTTTGAAATTTCGCCTTCAGCGTGACAAAGGGAAACTTCGAATCAGAACGCGCTCGAGCTCGCTTTTCCCCTTCTTCTGCCATCCTTACCGATTGAGCCCAAAAGGAAAGTTCGATGTTGTATTTCGTGTGAGTTTTAAGGCGTGTCGCTTGCATAGCCCATAGCGAATGTAGTGCTCGGATTTTCTCAGTGCGCCCAGCCAACGCAAGATCGATGACAGCCCAATCGAGCCTTTTGGAAACATCGACGCGGGTGATTTCTCCTGTTTTCTCGATTGGGCGAGAAAGATAGGGGACGATAGAGGCGAAGTCGATTTCTTTGTACGGAAAATCTGTGATGCTGTTACGAATGATGTTAAGCCGTGAGCGTTTGGGGTCTTGAATCATTCTTGGATTCAAACGGGCCAATGGGCGCAAAGAAAGGTCTGAAAGCGGGTGATAGTCATCGTAGTGGCTAAAGGAAATCTTGTCGTCAACATTTTTCGCAAAGGCCGAAGGTAGTTCAGGAATGCGAGCCGGAGGCATGACAGTGAGTATGTTTGAAAAGGGGAACTGCTGAATACGCTTTGCGTGAGCCCCAGCAATGAGAATGCGCACTGCGGGCAATTCGTAGGGGGCGATTCGAACGACGGCGTTCAATGGAGTGGCTAGGGCAGGGCGGCAGATTTCCCTTTTGCTCCGAGCAATCGCTTTTGGCTCAGTGACTGGGAGCGGGTGGCGCATGTTTTCGATAGCCAAATCGACAAGACAATTGAGAGGGCGCTTGGAATTGTCGGCCTTTGAGCTTTCAGAACGGTAAAGTCCGTCGATGTGCTGCAAAAAGCGATAAAAGAGATGGTTTCGTCCCTCGCTTCTTAAAATGGGCGAATCAAAATGCTCACGGACAATGGCTGCGACATTGGATTTCGAAAAATCGTCGTAAACCCATTTTTCGGTTTCTCTAATCTGTGCTTGGATAATCGGTGTTTCAAGGTGAGCGAAAAATCCCGCCTCAGCGATCAGTCGTGCGAGAAACCCTTTCTTATCGACGCCGTCGAGCGCAATGTAGAGCGTGGCATCTTCATGCCGATACACTGAGTAGGGCGGCAAAAAAGCCGTATAGACAAGCTCTCGGATTGCATCAGGGAAAGCTTCGCGTGAGGCGTAAAGAGAAACATGTGGATCTTTAAGAAAACGCGTCGCTTCTTTTGCGCCCAAGAGTTCTGCGAGATTTTGCTTTAATTTTTCATAATTTTTCTTATAGCGAAGGTTCGAGTTGATGAGTTCATATCCAGGGATATTTGAAAGAGTGCAGGACATAATCTAGAGAGAATCGCTTACGTATAAAGGTGCAAATGAACGAAAAAACGCTGTAAAGTAAGAGTTACAAACGAATATGAGTAATTATGGAGAAGTTTATGAAAATTGTTCGCGTTGGTCTAGCCGGTCTTGGAACAGTGGGCCTTGGGACCTATCGTGTTCTAACGGAAAATGCCCGCCTTATTTCGGCTCGCAGTGGCGTGCAAATTGAGGTGGCGAAAGCCGTTGTGCGCAACCTCGAAAAGGCGAGGGCAAAAACTGGGGGCGCCCTCGAGATTGCGACCGACTTTGCTTCAATTTTGGATGACCCAACGATTGATATCGCAGTCGAGTTAATGGGTGGCATTGAACCTGCACGAACATTTGTGCTCGAGGCCATCAAGCGCGGCAAACACGTTGTCACAGCGAACAAACACTTAATTGCAACGCACGGTGAAGAAATTCTTCGTGCCGCTTATGCTCGAGGCGTTGCGGTGGCTTATGAAGCTGCTGTCGCAGGAGGCATTCCAATTATCAAAGCCTTGCGTGAAGGCCTTGTGGGAGACGCAATCGAATCTGTTTCAGGAATCCTCAATGGAACCTGTAACTACATTATGACGAAGATGCTTGGGGGAAGCTCGTATCAGGAGACACTTTCTGAAGCCCAGAAATTAGGATACGCCGAAGCCGATCCTACCTTTGATGTTGAAGGGATTGATACGGCGAACAAGATAACGATTCTCTCGGCTCTCGCTTTTGGGACGCCCTTTACATTCGAGGCTGCTCATATTGAGGGGATTTCTTCTGTCACTTCCCAGGACGTTTTAGCCGCTAAGCTTGTGAGAGCTAAAGTAAAACTCATTGCTCAGGCTAAGAGAACCATTGCTGGCATTGAAATGAGTGTTGCGCCTCGTGTTGTTCGAGACGAATCGCTTTTTTATAAAATCGATGATGTGATGAATGCTGTTGAGGTTGACGCTAGCGGTCTTGGTCCGACTTTTTATAGTGGACGAGGCGCTGGAGAACGCCCAACGGCCTCCGCTGTTGTTTCTGATATTGTCGATATTGCACGTACGTTGGACGTGGATTTAAGTGAACGTGTGCCGTTTGCGGGTGTCTGGCCTGAGGCGCGAGAAGCAATCGCCTATGTGCCGTATGAGAAACAGAGCAGTTGCTTTGTTGTTCACGTCAGTGCTTCAGAAATTGAACAAACGAAAGCGGCTTTTGCCGAGAGCGGCATTGAGGCCGCTCTTCAAGCGCAAGACAAAACGCGCGCCGTCTTTTTTACAAAAGTGACAACAGAAGAAAAAATCGATCAGGTCTTTGCTTTGCTACGTAGCAAGTCTAAGGTGGGCGAAGCGAATGGCCCGAGGAAATTGCACTTATTTGGGGAGTTCTAGTTTCAGGAGGGTGCTATGAAATACATTTCAACAAGAGGTCGCGCTCTGGCGGTGGATTTTTCTCAGATCGTTCTTGAGGGACTCGCGAGCGATGGCGGGTTATATCTTCCTGAGTCCTACCCGAAGTTTAGTCGTAAAGAACTTTGGGCGATGCGCTCGAAGTCTTATGCAGAAGTTGCCTTCGAAGTTCTAAAACGCTTTGCATCAGATATCCCCGAAGAGGATTTAAAAAAGATTCTCGATTCAACCTATCGAGCGGACGTTTATTGCCACACACGCGACGGGTCGGATGCCTCACGCATCGCTCCTGTGCGAAAGATGAGTAATGGTCTATTCCTTTTAGAGCTCTCCGATGGCCCTACATTGGCCTTTAAAGACATGGCCATGCAATTTTTGGGCGCTCTTTTTGAGTACCTTTTAGGGCGAAGTGGAAAAGAACTCAATATTCTTGGTGCAACTTCGGGTGATACGGGGTCAGCGGCCGAATACGCTATGCGTTCAAGAAAGGGGATTCGCGTTTTTATGCTTAGCCCGCATGGCCGCATGAGTGACTTTCAGCGAGCGCAGATGTATTCGCTTTCGGATAAGAATATTTTCAATATCGCCATTGACGGTGTTTTTGATGACTGTCAGGATATTGTGAAAGAAATTGGTCGAGACACTGCCTTTAAAGAGAAGTATTCGATTGGCACGGTGAATTCGATTAACTGGGCGCGAGTGGCCGCACAAGTTGTCTATTACGTCACGGGGTGGCTTAGCATAAGCGAGTCCGAAGACGAACAAGTTGATGTCACAGTTCCCACAGGCAATTTCGGAAACGTTCTTGCCGCTTGGATCGCCAAGCAAATGGGCGTGCCATTTTCACAGATTGTTGTAGCAACCAATGAAAACGACGTCTTAGATGAATTTTTTAATACTGGGGTTTATCGCGTCAGAGATGGTGCTCATACCTACCAAACAAGTTCTCCTTCGATGGATATTTCAAAGGCCAGTAATTTCGAGCGCTATATCTTCGATGTGATTGGTCGGAATCCCTTGCGGCTTTGCTCGTTGTGGGAAGAACTTTCAAGGTCAGGGCGCTTTTCTATTACAGGAGAGGATTTGGAAGCGGTGAAACGCTCAGGGTTTGTTTCAGGTAAAAGCGAACACGCCGATCGTCTTTCTACGATTCGCTCGGTCTTAAAGAGCGAAGGCTTTCTTATCGACCCGCACACGGCAGACGCTGTGAAGGTCGCAGTAGAAAGAAAACGCCCTGCTGTGAAAATGCTTGTGGCAGAAACGGCGCAACCCGCGAAGTTTGCCGCGACGATTCAAGAGGCTACGGGAAAGCTTCCTACGATTCCGGCTGGCTTAGAAGACCTTGAAAAGAGACCGCAGCACGTGGACGTTTTGCCAAAAGACGCGACGCTCGTTCGCCAGTACATTTCTGAAAAACTGAGCGCCTAAAGCTAAGAGTGCCCCCGCGTAAGGAGCAGGGGCAAAACAACGCTCAAATAGAGGCACAATCGATGTCGCATTCGGGTTTCGGGTGCGACATTTTGCTTATGGCACAAAGCCAACATTTCATTAGAATGCGCGCCCGATTGGCCTTCAAGCGGTTTCTTTTTTATGAATTCATCGCTTTAGTTGGCTTACTTTTTTATTATGCAGACAAGTAGCAACACTCCTGAAATTACCTCTTGGGTTCCCGTAATCTGTCTCGCCTTTGCGGCGTTTGTTTTTAACACATCGGAATTTCTTCCCGTTGGATTACTGCCCGATATCGCTTCGCACTTAGGTGAAACGGTTTCGTTCACCGGTCTCATTATTACGGGATACGCGTGGGTTGTCGCGATTGTTTCCTTGCCACTTACAGCACTCACAGCACGGATTGAGCGTCGCAAGCTCTTGCTATTTTTAATCTTCTTTTTTGCTTGTGCTCACATCGTTGTTTATTGGGTCAATACGTTTGCCTCTCTTTTAGCCGCTCGCATTGTTGTGGCTCTCACACACTCGGTTTTCTGGGCCATCATGACACCCCTAGGAGCCCGGATGGCGCCTCGTGGAAAATACGCCGTGGGTCTTGCAGCGGTGATGGGGGGATCTATTGTGGCAACCGTTCTTGGTGTTCCCATTGGCACAAAGCTCGGGCAGATGACGAGTTGGCAAGAGACGTTTGTCCTCATTGGTGTCATTGCCTTTGTTTTAATGCTCTGCATCGCGAAGTTTCTGCCACAGTGCCCAGCAAGCACCGCAGGCTCTTTTAAGAGCCTACCGATGCTTTTAAAGCGACCAGCCCTTGTGCAACTGTACTTTGTCACCGTTATAACAGTGCTCGGTCACTTCACAGCCTACAGTTTTATCTCGCCGATTCTTCAGAAAGTCGGTGGCTTTACCCCATCGGCAGTTGTGGTTTTCCTTTTTGTCTTTGGCATTTCTGGCATCGTGGGAACGGTGATTACAACGCGATTTGTCGATCAGCACATTTCTCCTGTGATGATTGGAGCGCTTTCCTTAATTGCCTGCGGCATCTTCTCAATTTACTTTGCGCACGGCTCGTATGTTTTCACGACAGCTGTTCTCTTTTTCTGGGGCGCCGCGATGACCTCGGTGATGCTCGCCTTTCACTCGTTACTGATTCGGATTGCACCCGATGCCACAGATATTGCCACTTCAATTTATTCTGGGATCTTTAACGTGGGTATCGGAGGGGGTGCCTTCTTAGGAAGTATCCTTTCTCAAAAATTTGGCTTTGCTTATCTTTCGCTCGTTGGTTGCTCTCTTGTTGTGCTCACGGCAAGTCTTTGTGTTTTCTTTTATCTGAAAACGGGATGCGCCATTTACGGCTTTAAGGCCGCAAAGAAAAGCTAAGGATTCAGTCTTTAGAACGAAGTGATTTCTGCTAGAGTACGCACACTTTTTTGGAGCCACTGTAATGAGCATCCTTCTCATGAAATTAATCGGGGCACCGCTCTTTCTTGTGCTCGCTACTCTTGCGGCTCGCCGTTGGGGCGAGACAGTCGGTGGTTTGATTATTGCCTTACCGTGTGTTTCGGGCCCTATCTCGGTTTTCCTCGCCATTGAAAATGGAGCGGCCTTCGCCGTGAATTCGGGCTACGGGTCGCTCGCGGGAACGACAGCGCTCACATTTTTCGGAATGACCTATGCCATCGTTTGCCCGAAGGGGCGAATCCTAGCGGTTGTTCTGGGTCTTTCTGCTTTCGCCGTTGCTTCCTTTTTCGTCGCAAAACTCGGCTTGTCTCTTTGGCCGCTTTTTATTTTGACGGCCTTTTGCATTGTCTTTTTTGGTTGGAAATTGCCCATCTCCAAAAGCGATGGTTCTAAAGCAGCTCCCGTAAAGCACGATCTTTTACTGCGTGCGCTTTTTATGGTTGTTTTAACGTTGGCAGTGACGCTTTCTGCTCCCTACATTGGGCCAGCGGCAAGCGGGATTCTTTCTTCATTGCCGTTAATGGCTCTTACGATGGCGCTTTTCGCTCAGCGTGGCGGGAGAAATGCTTCTGAAGCGCAAAAGGTGATGAAAGGACTCGTCAGTGGACTTATGAGCACGGCTGTGTTTTATCTTGTCTTACCGTACGTTTTGCATGACGGCGCGCTTTTCTTAGGCTACACAGAAGCTGTGGTTGCGAGCCTACTTACGCAGTGTGTGGTTCTTCTTTTTATGCGTCATAAGCACCTATTTTAGGTTAGGCTTTTCGTAAGTCGGTGCGCTTAGACATCCCTTGTTAAATGGGGGCTGGCTTCCCAAATTCCAAGTGGGATTTCCCACAATAGTGCGTTTCTCTTTTGACTCCCATATGGCCTTAAGACGGAAGGAAATGAAGGCCTTCCAAGAGAGTTTTTGAGGAGAGTAACTATGACAAACAGACTTCCACAACTTTTTGCTGATGCGTTTTTCCCTGCTTTTGTGACAGATCCATTTGAGGGTGAAGTTTTTCATACGCCGTCAGTTTTTGGTCGTCACGCCGATCGTGTGATGAAGACAGATATTCGTGAAACCGATAAAAGTTATGAACTCGCTATCGATCTTCCTGGCTTTAAGAAAGAAGAGGTCGAAGCTGAGCTCAAAGATGGGTATCTTACGATTTCTGCTCATAAGGCGGTGGCTAAAGAAGAAAAGAGCACCGAGGGCCGTGTGATTCGCTCTGAACGTACGACAGGCGCTTGCTCGCGTAGTTTCTACGTTGGTAAAGACGTCAAAGAAGGTGAATGCAAAGCCAGTTTCGAAGACGGTGTTTTGCATGTGACGGTTCCGAAGGTTAACGAAAACGTTGAGCCCGCTCGTCGTTTGATTAACATCGGATAAGGATTCGTCTTTTTGCGAAGCACGGCGCTTCGTTAAAAGTGAATAGAGCCCAGAGTCCACGCTTTGGGCTTTTTTGACTTTTCGGTGTTTAAAAAATTGCGAGGACGCAAGTCTTAGCTTCGTAAAAGATATTTTTCAAAGGCATTAAGCGTATCGCTGAGTCATGAAATGAGGGATCAATTTGACTGAATTCGACTACGCCCTACACGACCGTAGCCAAAACTGTCCGAAATTGTCAGCATCAGGTATAGTTTA
>CAVAQL010000059.1:0-8158 GCA_963590825.1 Bacteroides caccae
GCGCGCAACGCGAATGCCTTCTTTTTCAAGTGCCTTTGCAATTTCACTGTCGCTTAGCGGGTTTTTCGGATCTTCATTTTCGATAAGTGTGCGAATTTTGGCTCGGACACTTGCACTAGCAAGAGCCGTATCGGGATTAACAGTAGCCAAAGAAGCAGAAAAGAAAAACTTCAATGGATAAAATCCAAAAGGCGTTTCGATAAATTTTCCTGCAACAGCACGACTGACGGTCGACTTCGAGATAGAAAGCGTGTCAGCAAGCTCTTGCATGCTCATCGGAACGAGCGCTTCGGGACCCGCAGTGAAGAACGCCTTTTGCTTTGCAAAAATCGTTGTCACAATTGTCGAAAGTGTCTTCTTACGTTGCTCGAGGGCTTGAATGAAGAGTTTGGCTTCTCTAGCAAACTGCGCCATATCTTTGGGGATGGGTTTGCCAGAAGTTTTGAGTAGATTAAAGGTCTCTTCGTTAAAAACTAAATGCGCAATTGCATCCTCATGGAAATTCAAAATAAGTTTTCCGTTTTTCTTACGTACAGAAAAGTCCGCCACAGCTTGCGATTTACTTAAATCGGCAAATCGCGCGCAAGGGTGGGGATCAAGAGTAGCAAGTAAGGCGAGGGCACTTTTTACTCTCTCTAAAGGAATGGAAAGGGTCTCAGCGATTTTCTTTTTATCGTTTTTCAGTAGTAGCTCGGGCGCGTTCTGTAAGACGGTAACGGCGATTTGGCGTAACTCTGTATTTTCATCGCGCGCCGCATGGGTAAGCTCTAAGATAAGCACATCAAGCTGTGTGCGTGCGCCAACTCCTGCGGGGTCTAAATCTTGAATAACGCAAAGCGCTTCTTCCCAATCCTTTTGAGGAAAATCTTTTTCATAAGACTGGGCAATCGCCTCCAAAGAGCCATCAAGAAGGCCATCGTCTGTGAGGTTTCCGGCAATCCACGTTGCAAGATCCTTTGTCTTTTTCGGGATGCTTAGTAAATCAATTTGCCGCGCGAGATGCGTTAAAAGCGTCTCCGAATACGTAAGCGTATCCGCTGGGTCTGTGTCTTCTGCCTCTTTTTCTAAGCGCTTAGAGGTTTCTTTCCATGTGAGAAACGAGGTCTCATTATGAAAGTCTCGCTCTAGGCCAAAAGGCTCATCAAAAGGAGTGGAATCCATGTGAATGGATTCAATGGGCTCTTTTTCAGGGCGATCTAAAAAGGGATTGAGGCTAAGTTCCGTTTCGATTGCCTCGTTTAGCGCCTCAATCGAAAGCGCAAGAAGCGTTGCCGATTTAAGAAGTAATGGCTTAGGAAGTTCTTTTTGCTTTTGACCTAAGCCGATTCCAATCGACGAAGTCGCCATGGTGTGCTACATACGGAAGTCGCGGCCAAGATAGATGTCTCGAACCGTTGGATTGTTGACAATTTCCTCAGGCGTCCCTTCAGCAAGCACTTCGCCTTCGTTAATGATGAAGGCTCTATCGCAAATGCCCAAAGTTTCACGCACATTGTGGTCGGTAATCAGCACCCCAATGCCACGCGACTTCAAAAAGCGCGCGATGCGTTTAATTTCTTTGACGGCAATTGGGTCAACGCCCGCAAATGGCTCGTCGAGCAAAATAAATTGAGGGCTCGCAGCTAAGGCTCGAGCGATTTCGGTGCGACGCCTTTCGCCGCCGGAAAGAGAAAGCGCCATATTGGTACGTAAGTGCTCGATTTGAAGCTCTTTTAAGAGACGCGTTAACTGGCTTTCGATTTCCTCTTTACTAAGGTGATGGCCATTTTCGTCTTCTTTTAATTCGAGGATGGCACGAATGTTGTCCTCAACAGATAAGCGACGAAAGACACTCGCTTCCTGCGGTAGGTAAGTGACTCCCAAGTGAGAGCGCTTGTGAATCGGTAGATGCGTAATCTCTGTGTCGTCAATGAAAATTTTCCCATCATTTGGGGCAATAAGTCCCACAACCATGTAAAAGCTTGTGGTCTTTCCCGCGCCATTTGGCCCCATCAGGCCAACGATTTCTCCCGTTTTCACGTCAAAGGAGACGTTGTTGACGACGGTTCTCGAGCCAAAGCGCTTCATCAAGTTTTCAGCTCGCAGGCTATGAGTTTGATTTTCTTTTGTTTCTGCCATGAACTTCTCTTAAGTAATGTCGTCAAAAATTAGCGATTGCGTAACGTGGAATCTCCACGCAATTTGGGTGGTGTCGTCCGCGTATCGGGCGTTGTTGTGGTGCTCTTATCTTTTTGCCGCGGAGAAAGAACCGCTGAAATGCGGGTCTTTTTCCCGTCGACGCGACCGCCAACAACGTGACTTGTTGCGTGCAGTAAGTCGTAGGTAATCACGGATCCTTCGGTTGAATCAAGCACAGTACCGTTTTCACTGCGTGTGATGCGCGCGTTATCGCGTAGGACAATGCGGTCGGTTTTTTCTTCGTAAATCGCCCTTAAAGACGTGGCGTGAACCCACTCTTCGATGCCTTTGACTTTGGAATCGCGTTTCTCTTTCATACGAACGGGATTGCCCGTGACAGTGAGCGTGCGATAGCCCTTGGCGTCGATCACTAATTCAAGTCGGTCGCCAAGAACCTCGAGCGATCCCTGATGGACCTCGACGTGCCCAGAATATACGGCTGTGCGCCCGACTTCGTCGCCTTTGAAGGCGTCGGCTACGATTTCAATCGGTTGTGAGCGATCGCCTGTGAGCGCAAAGCTTACAGCCGGAAAAAGTAATGTCGCTAAAACTGAAAAGAGTGCGGTGCGTTTCATAGGCAAACTCATAAGGTCTTTCATTAGCGCGATTCCCTAGGCATGATAAAGGTATGCACCTCGGAATCTAGGTGAACGATGCGATCGACATTGTCGTAGTCAAAGCCAATACCAGTACTCACATCGGCGCCGTGCTCGAGGCGAACAGGGGCGTTACTTGTCACAACTTGGGTATCGGGATAGACAATTGCGTGCGAAGTCGTTAAGCGCAAAGGTGCCGTTTCGCGGTCGCCTGCGCGAGTTAAAACGATGTTACCCGTAAAGACAACACTTTCGCCTTCATCTAAGGTGCTTCCTGTGTTCGCGGAAACCTTAAGCTGCGGTTTCTCTGGCGATAGCGTCACAAGCTTCGGTTTGATGCTGACGCTTCTTCCGTCGCTATAGTGTTCGACATACTCTGCGTAGATACGGTACTTGGGCGTGCCATCGGCTTCGAAGGTTGTGACAATGCAGTCGCGCGAGGCAAAGTCAGGAGATTCCGCGTTGGGCGTGACGCTTGTCGTTAGAAAATTCGAGCGAATCGCGTAGTAGCCCGTTGCCGCTACCAAAACGGCAAGAACACCAAGTCCGCAAAATGAAACGACGCGATCTCTTAGATGCATGTCTTGCTCGCTTTGTTTAGATAGTAGCGGTTGATTAGATCATCCCACTTACCCTGGGCTCGCAAAATAAGTTCTGCGAGACTTCTGACGGCGCCTTGCCCACCAGAAGCGGGGCTAACGAATTTGGCAAGCGGCAAAACCGACGGATCCGCATCGGCCGGGCACGCAGGAAGTCCCGCTAATTTGAGTGGTGCCATATCGGGTACGTCATCTCCCATATAGGCCACTTCTTCTAGGGAGACGCCAAATTCTTTTGCAATGGCGAGAAAATCATCGCCCTTAAAGGTTTTCCCTTGGCGAACTGCTTTAATGCCAAGTTCTGCAGCGCGCATGGCGGTTTGCTTAGAAATCCGCCCGGTAAGAATTGCCACAGGAATGCCAGCTTTCTGTAGCAAAATAATGCCTAACCCGTCTCGCGTGTAAAAGCGCTTAACGAGCTCGCCGTCAGGTCCCGTCCAAATCGAGCCATCGGTTAACACGCCGTCGACATCAAGAACGACAAGGCGGATTTTTTGGGCGGCGCTAAGTAGAGCCTTATCCATTAGATAACCTTCGCTCCCATTAAGTCGTGCATGTGCAGAGCCCCAATAAGGTGCCCAGCATCGTCAACGACAAGAAGTTGATTTTTTAAGGTTTTCTCGAGCACTTTGGCGGCAGTGGCAGCCATTTCATCGGCCGTAATCGTTGTGGGGGTCTTGGTCATCACATCATCGATGATGACGGCGCGAATGTCGCCTCTCTTTTCAATTAGGCGCCGTAAGTCACCTTCTGTGAAGATTCCCGTCACGCGTCCTTCTTTATCGACGATTGCCGTCATGCCGATGTGCTTTTTCGTGATTTCACGCACAGCATCCAAAACGCTTGTTCCTTCACAAACCGAAGGCACCGCCTCTCCCGAGCGCATCACATCGCGTACGTGTGTCAATAGGCGACGCCCTAAAGCGCCCCCTGGGTGAGATCGCGCAAAGTCTTCTTTTGTAAAGCCTTTTTCATGCATTAAAGCGACGGCTAGGGCGTCTCCTAGGGCCAACGTTGCCGTTGTCGAAGAGGTCGGAGCCAAATTTAAGGGGCACGCTTCGTGCCTTACGCCAATATCCAAAGAGACATCGGCGGCTTTGGCTAGAGCGCTTTCGGGATTTCCTGTGATGGAAATCAGATGCACGCCTTCGCGCTTTAAAACAGGGACAATCGTTAAAAGTTCATTTGTGGTTCCCGAGTAGCTCACGGCAATCACGATGTCTTCGGCGGTAATCATCCCTAAGTCGCCGTGGGCGGCTTCGGCTGCGTGAACAAAAAAGGCAGGTGTTCCCGTTGAGGCTAAGGTTGCGGCCATTTTGCGCCCGACATGCGCAGATTTTCCGACCCCGCTGACGATTACGCGTCCAGAGCTTGAAAGAATGAGGCTAATTGCCTTAGCAAAAGGACCTGAATCTAAGGTATCGGCAAGGTGCTTGACGCAATCGGCCTCGCGAATTAAAACCTCGCGGCCAAGCTCAATGGCTCCGGCCACATTGTTTGGGCTCGTCATAGGGGAAACACTCCAAGTAGTCAGTGGTGCAATTGTACCGAAAACCCTATAGGCGACACAGCGCTTTTGGGGCTTGTTTCAGATTTAGCTTTGTAAGAAGTCGTGTCGGATATTTGCAACTCGAAAAATCGAAAAAACGGTACTTGTAACCAAATGTTGCATTTTGTAAAAAATGTGAATATGATGCGAAACGGATGACGGTTTCCTGTCGTTTGCTGGAAGCTGTCTTTGATTTTTATAACTTTATGGAAATATCACCATGCAAGCTCTAGGAAAAGTTAAGCTCCATATCTTGGCGCTTCTAGTTGTCATGGTCTCCGATGCGATTGGTATTCAGAAGATTGGTATCGTGGTTTTGTTGCCGCTTTTGTATGCCATGGTCTTGGGAGGCATTCTTTCGATTCCCAAATTAAAGATCCTCTCGATGGAAGAACAGGAACGCGCGGCGCACTTTATGCCGATTGCCATGCTTCTTCTTGTCGCGTACTTGGGTCTTGGCATTGGTCCGAACTTAGGCAAGTTACTGAATTCGGGCTGGGCCTTAATCATGCAGGAATTCGGCCACTTCTTCGGTACGATGATTTTGGGCCTTCCGATGGCGTTGCTCCTTAAGATGGGACGCGAGGCCATTGGTGCTTGCTACTCGATTGACCGCGAACCCAACATCGCGATTATTGCTGAGAAGTACGGTATCGATTCGCCCGAAGGTCGTGGCGTGATGGGTATGTACATCTGCGGTACGGTTTTTGGCGCCGCGTGGATTTCGCTCTTGGTAGGCGTTATCGCTCAGTTCGGATGGTTCCATCCGCATTCTTTAGCTATGGGCGCTGGCATCGGGTCGGCCTCGATGATGGCCGCTGGCGTTGCCTCAATCGTTGCTGTGTATCCTGAGTACTCCGAGACCGTTTTGGCCTATGCGGGTGCGGCTAACCTCATGACGACGATTTTAGGCATCTACTTTGCCTTGTTCATTTCTTTGCCGGTGATGGTCTGGGTCTACGAGAAGGTCACGGGCGATCGTCGCGAACCTGTTCAGAAGTAAGGAGAAAAAGCCATGTTTGCGAAATTAAAAGATATCGGTTTTATTCTCATCGTTACTTCAATCTTTACCGTGATTGCCAACATGATTGGCTTTAAGGGTGAATTGGCCTCAGGTTCGATGGGTGCCTTGGTTTTGCTCGTTATTACGTTTATCGGCTGCATTATCGCCAATTTGCCTGGCTTTGCGAAGCTCCCGACGGTGTTTTGGGTTTCCTTGACGGCTGTTATCGTTTCCATTCCTGGTTTCCCAGGCGGCGATTGGATGCTTGCGCAAGTGAAGCACATTAACCTTTTGGCAACGACCACACCGATTTTGGCCTACGCTGGCCTTTGCGTGGGTAAAGATTTGGAAGCCTTTAAGAGCTTATCTTGGAAGATTATTCCTGTCGCGCTTTGCGTCTCTGCGGGTAGCTTTATTTGTGCGACAATCTTAGCCGAGATTATTCTTCGCTTAGAAGGAGTCTTCTAAAGGCGAGTCCGAAGTTTTATTCGGGCTTAAAACTTTTTGGAGGGTGAAGGTCCGATACCGGATGGAGGTCAATCGGATCGGGCGAGGTCTCTACAGCGCGTAGGGACTTCGCTTTCTTACTATTGGGTTGCTCGCCAACTCAACGTGTGTCAAGAATTTAAAGAGGAAACGTATGAATAAGCAGGAAATGAAAGACAAACTTCTTGCCGCGATTAAGGCACGTCGTGCGGATATTGAAGCGATTGCCGACTCGATTCTTCGTGAACCCGAACTTGGGTACAAGGAAGTGAAGACATCGGCTAAGGTGCGTGCGATTTTTGATTCTCTTGGTCTTGAGTACACAACAGGCTGGGGTCTCACGGGTGTTAAGGCGCGCCTTAAGGGCGGAAAACCGGGTAAGACTGTCGCCATCTTGGGTGAACTCGATGCCGTGATTTGTAAGAACTCTCCGTATGCGGCAGAAAGCGGCGCAGCTCACTGCTGCGGGCACAATGTGCAGATTGCCAATATGTTGGCGATTGCTTGGGCCTTGAAGGATACGGGACTCGCGAAAGAAATGGCTGGCGACATTGTTTTCTTTGCCGTTCCCGCCGAGGAGTATGTTGAGCTCGGATACCGCGCAGGACTAGTGAAAGAAGGAAAGATTAGCTACTTAGGCGGCAAGGAACAGATTATCAAAGAGGGTGGCTTTGACGACATTGATATTGCGATGCAAATGCACGTCAATGTCACGGATAACCCCAATGGGACCTATGGGTCGGGGGCTAGTTGCAATGGCTTTATCGGGAAAATCGTTGAATTTAACGGGAAGGCCGCGCACGCAGCAGGATGTCCCGATAAGGGCATTAATGCCTTGAATGCCGCCATGCTTGGCATGATGGGAGTGAATGCAATTCGCGATCGCTTCCGTGAGGACGATTACGTACGTTTTCATCCGATTCTTACGAACGCTGGCGACCTCGTTAACGTTGTGCCCGATCATGTGACAATGGAAAGCTATGTGCGTGCCGCTTCAATCGACGGCTTAAAGCGCTACAACGCAGACATCAATCGCGCCTTAAAGGCCGGAGCCGATGCCATTGGCGCCGAATGCGTCATCCACGACATGCCTGGGTATTTACCACTTCGTCCGGATTTGACGCTTCGTGGCTTATTAGAAGAAAACGCTCGGTGCTTCTTCCCAGCCAAAGACGTTGCCGCAGGGCCACACAACACAGCGAGCACGGATATGGGCGATGTTTCCCATTTAATCCCGATTGTTCACTCCTGGGTCGGATGCGTGCGTGGGTCGCTGCACGGCGCAGACTACAACTTAGCCGATCGCGACACAGCCTTTGAGAAGTCGCCTGCGGTTTTGGCCTACACACTCGTGGATTTGCTTGCCGATGATGGAGTAAAGGCCAAAGAGATTTCAGAAAACTTTAAGCCTCTTTTGACAAAGAAGACCTATTGCGAATTCTTGGATTCGATTGGAAAGTAGTTTTTCTGACGTCGCTTAAATGAAGGGCCTCTGCAAAGTGAAAAGCAGGGGCTTTTCTTTGGACCGTTGGTTTTAGCGCGAAAGATCTCGGTCGGGGCGTATACGCATCATTTTGATGCCCGAAAAGTCTTTTCTATAGGCGTTTCTAGAAAGTGCCACAAAACTCATCTGAGCCAAAGCGTATCCACAAGCGAAAAAAGGCGAGATGACAAAAGAGTACTGAATTTGAATAGAAATTTGCTACTTTCCCTCGCTCAAAGTCCTAAACTCTGCTGAGTTTTATAA
>CAVAQL010000060.1:0-8151 GCA_963590825.1 Bacteroides caccae
GGGCGGGATTGGCGCGTCTTTTGCGAGCTGAAACGATGAAGTTAACGGAAGTCGACTTCATCACGGCGGCCCGTGCTTTTGCGGTAAGCCCCATAAGAATCATGACGCGTCACATTTTTCCCAATGTCGCGCACATCGTGTTAATCGTTGCTGTCTTGGATTTCTCAGGGATTGTTCTTTATGAAGCGGTTTTAAGTTATGTTGGGGTAGGTGTTGACCCAACAATGCATTCTTTTGGAAGCCTTATTAATTTAGCGGCATCCGAAATGAGCCGAACGCCTGCTGTGTGGTGGAATCTACTTGCGAGCTTCTTATTTATGGTCACTCTTGTGCTTGCTGCCAATTTATTTGCGAGCGGCGTGCGAGAAATCTTCGATCCCCATTCGTCGCAAAGGAGCTCCGATGCTTAAAGTCACTCATTTAAGTGTGAGCATTCCTCAAAAAGGAAAAACGATACCCGTCGTGCGCGATATCTCCTTTGAAGTGAGCTCTGGGGAAACCTATGCGCTTGTTGGGGAATCGGGCTGTGGCAAGTCGATGACCGCCCTTGCGCTAACAAGGCTTCTTCCAGAAGGATTAAAAATTGATTCTGGAACTGTTATATGCGACGGGATTGATGTTTTTGGGTTAACAGAGCGCGAGATGTGCTCAGTGCGTGGTGCAAAGCTCTCGCTTGTTTTCCAGGAACCAGCAACAAGCTTAAACCCTGTCGTCCGTGTGGGTGAGCAGATTCTCGAAGCCATCCATTTGCACGCAAAAGTCTCAAAAGAAAAAGCCAACGAGACTCTTTTCTCAGGATTAAAGCGCGTGGGTTTTGATGATCCCGAGCGCATCGCGCGCTCGTATCCACACGAACTCTCGGGCGGGCAAAAGCAACGCATCATGATTGCAATGGCGCTTGCCGCAGGTCCTTCGGTTCTTATCGCCGATGAACCAACAACCGCACTCGATGTGACACTACAGGCGCAGATTCTTGACCTATTGGATGATTTAAAACGTGAGAAAAAGCTCGCTCTTTTATTGATTACGCACGACTTGGCGCTTGTTAAGCGTTATGCCAATCGTGTGGGTTTGATGTACGCAGGAGAACTTCTTGAAGAGGCATGCGTTGAAGATTTCTTTCGTAATCCCTTGCACCCCTACGCTAAGGGGCTTCTTGCCGCTGTCCCAAAAAAGGACTCTCGCAGCCACGCACTAAAGGGAATCCCAGGATCTGTGCCCGTGCCAGGCGACGTTCTTCCAGGCTGCGTCTTTGCCGACCGTTGCCCATTTTGTGAGGCCCTTTGCCGGGAAAAAGCAATCGAATTTACGTCTCTTAAAAACAATCGCGCTGTGCGCTGTTTGATGCCTCAGAGGGGCGCGAGAACAGAAAGCGTTGCCGTTTGCGACCTCACAAGCCACGTTGGTAAGACGCTTTTACGTATTGAGCACTTAACTGTGGACTACGAATCCTCGGGCGGGTTTCTACGCCCTGTAAAGCGCTTTAGAGCATTAGACGATGTCTCACTTACTCTAGCAGAAGGCGAGACTCTCGCTTTAGTTGGTGAATCGGGTTCCGGTAAGACGACATTAGCCAAGACCGTTTTGCGTTTATTAGACGGTCGCATTCGGACTACGGGGAACGCTTCTTTAAATGGCATCGATCTTATCTGCGCCAAAGGAAATCAATTAAGAGACATTCACCGCTTCGCGCAGATTGTGTTTCAAGATCCCTTCTCGTCATTTGATCCGCGTATGTGTGTCGGCGAATGTATTAAAGAAGGGATTGTTTCTTTGGGATTAGCAGGCCCTGAGGAAAACCTCACGAATCGCGTCAAAAGCCTATTAGGACTCGTGGGTTTACCGCAAGATGCGTCGAGGCGCCTTCCGCATGAATTTTCGGGCGGACAGCGGCAACGCATCGCGCTAGCCCGTGCTCTGGCAGTGAAGCCGCAACTTATTATCTGCGATGAGCCAACAAGCGCTCTCGATGTCTCAGTACAGGCGCAGATTTTGAATTTGATGCGAGAGATTCAAAAGAAAACGCACGTGGCCTATCTTTTTATTACACACAACTTTGCTGTTGTTGAGTGTATGGCAGACCGTATTGCCGTGATGAAAAATGGCCGCATCGTTGAAACGGGACTCGCTAAAGACGTGTTAACTCACCCGAAAGAGGCCTACACGCAAAAACTCTTGAATTCTGTTCCGCGCCTTTAAGCCCAGAAAAAAAGGCTAGCCGATTTTTTCCTGACTAGCCTTTCGAAGCGATAAGAACGATGCTTAGTTTTCTTCGCCTGTATGGAACTTCTTTTCCATCACGGCGACAAACTGAGAAATCGTAAATGTCATAATGAGATAAAGAATCGCAACCGTCGACCAAATCTCCAAAGATCCATAGGTATCGGCAATGATGAGTTGCCCCTTACGGGTCAATTCTTCAAAGCCAATCACAGAAACCAAGGAGGAGTCCTTTAACATCGCGATGAATTCATTGCCAAGAGGCGGAATTACGCGCTTAAAGGCCTGAGGCAAGACGACGTAGCGCATCGTTTGCGCCGGTGTCATTCCAAGGCTTAGAGCCGCACGGCGCTGACCGATGGCAATCGATTGAATGCCAGCGCGGAAAATTTCCGCGACATAGGCCCCTGAGTTAATCGAGCAGGCAGCAACGGCTGCTGAAAATGGATCGATGCGCATTCCTGTGATAACGGGAAGCGCAAAGTAGAGGATGAAAATCTGAATCAGTAAAGGCGTGCCTCGGATAAAGTTCACATAGACGCGCGCAATGCAGTGTATGACGCGGTTGTTGCATAGAGATCCAATAGAGGCGATTAAGCCGAAAACCATACCAAGGCCTACGGCCATGGCCGTAATTTTCAGTGTAACCAGTGCGCCCGCAAGGAGTAGCGGCATCGACTGGGTCACCAAGGAAATATCAAATTCCATGAGCGACTCCCGCGTTTAAAGGTGATTTTTCTCCAATCTTCGGCTTATTTGCCGAACCATTTTTCCATCGTAGCTTGGTAAGTGCCATCTTTCTTGGCTTCTTCCAAGGCCTTATTCATTCGGTCAAGAAGTTTCTTATTCTTCTTGCTGACGATAAACCCGTACTGTTCAACAGCAAGGACGCGAGGTTGATGCGCGTAGATTTCATCGTTCTTCGGTGTGCTTGCCATAAAGTGACCGATTGTCGGACGATCGCCAATAACGGCAACGCAGCCCTTATTCTTTAACTCGATGTAAGCGTCATTCATGTTGTTAAAGGTTTTCACTGTCGTGCCAGAGATGGATTTGGCCATCGCAGCGCCCGAGGTGCCAATCTGTCCGCAAATGACTTGGTTGACGAGTTCTTTTTCGGTCTTAAAGCGTTCTTTGTCGGCCTTGCGCACAAGAATCGAAAGGCCACCATCGTAGTAGGGGGCCGTGAAGGAAACACGCTTAGCGCGCTCTTCGGTAATCGTAATTGCCGCGCCTGCGATATCGATTTGGCGGCTCAAAATCGAAGGAATCAAGGCATCAAAGCCCATCGAGACGACCTTGATGGTAAAACCAGCCTTCTTCCCAATCAAACGCACCATATCGATATCGAAACCAACAACTTCATTACCGTTTTTGGTGTCTGTGAATTCAAAGGGTGGGTAGGTACTCTCAGTACCCATTAAGAGTTCCTCGGCCTGTGCGGTCACAGAGGTTGTAAGCAACGAGCCACAAGCACCGAGAAAAAGCAATTTTTTCAGCATAAGAATCTCCGAAAAAATGAATTTCAAAACGCCCACATTCGCATGAGCGCACTCTTTGACCTGAACGACAGGAAGGGCTCATTTTACGAAACTGAGGTTAGCACGTTATAAAGAGCCCTGTGTTTTCATCGAATTGTTGCAAAAATAGAACAATCAAAATTACTTAGAAAATACGCCGAAAACTGTATTCCCTTATTTTATAGTCGGGAATTTTTCGATAGACTCGCTATTCCTGACAAAACTACTCGGAAATCGACGAAATGAAGCTAACAACACGCGGTCGTTTTGCTGTGACAAGCATGATTGATATTGCGCTATACGGAAAAAATGGGCCGGTGCGTTTAGCCGATATTGCACGCCGAGAACAGATATCGGTAGCCTACCTTGAGCAGATTTTTGGAAGACTGCGTCATGCAAAGCTTGTCACGGCCAATCGAGGCCCAGGAGGTGGCTACAGATTGGCGCGCGAACCCGAAGCGATTAGCGCCGGAGAAATCGTGCGCGCCGTCGAAGAAAGCTTAGATGCGACAAACTGCTACGGCACAGGTCAGTGCCGAGGCGGAGCCGAGTGTTTGGCTCATGGACTTTGGTCGGATATGAACCGACTGATGACAGATTTTTTAGACAAACAGAGTCTTGCCCAAATCAAAACGAATTATGCGAATGCGCATAACGTCTCACGAGGCGAGGCTGTGGTGATTTTTAAGAACAAACGTGGTTAAAGAAGGAAAGAAAGATTTATGACAGAGAATCGTCCGATTTATCTTGACTACTCTGCAACAACGCCCGTCGATCCGCGTGTGGCAGAAAAGATGATTCCTTATTTATGCGAGAAGTTTGGCAATCCCGCAAGCACTTCGCACGCTTATGGCTGGGAAGCCGAGAAAGCTGTCGATGAGGCGCGTGCGGCAGTCGCGGCTTACATCAATGCCGATCCGCGAGAAATCGTTTGGACCTCGGGCGCAACCGAGTCCGATAACCTCGCAGTGAAGGGTGCAGCGCATTTTTATCGCGATAAAGGTAAACACCTCATCACGGTAAAAACCGAACATAAGGCCATTTTGGATTCCATGCGTCACTTGGAAACCGAAGGCTATGAAGTGACCTACCTTGACGTTGAAGAAAACGGCCTCTTGGATTTAAAGAAATTAGAAGCCGCGATGCGCCCCGATACAACGCTTGTCTCCGTGATGGCTGTTAATAACGAAATCGGTGTCATTCAAGATATAGCTGCCATCGGCGAGATGTGCCGCGCACGAGGCATTATCTTTCACTGTGATGCCACACAGGCGCCTGGGAAGATGGAACTCGATACGCAAAAGCTTAAGGTCGACTTAATGAGCTTATCTTCGCACAAGGTCTATGGCCCCAAGGGCATTGGTGCCCTTTACGTGCGTCGTAAGCCACGCGTGAGAATCGAGCCGCAAATTCACGGCGGTGGTCATGAACGCGGGATGCGCTCGGGCACTCTTGCCACGCACCAAATCGTCGGCATGGGAGAGGCCTATCGCTTAGCCAAACTCGAACAAGCCAAAGATATTGCGCACTGCATGGCGCTTCGCCAAAGATTACTGGATGGCATCGTGAAAAACATCCCCGATGTGGTTGTCAATGGCGACATGGAACATCGCGTTTCGACAAACCTAAATGTCTCTTTTGCCTACGTCGAAGGCGAAAGCCTCATGATGGCCCTAAAGGACATTGCCGTAAGTTCTGGCTCTGCTTGTACCTCGGCTTCTCTTGAGCCAAGTTATGTGTTGCGTGCCTTGGGCCGCGACGACGAACTCGCGCACAGCTCCATTCGCTTTACCTTCGGGCGCTTTACCACCGAAGAAGATATCGATCGCACCGTGGCTCTTTTAACCGAGAAAGTCGCGAAATTGCGTGAGATGAGCCCTTTGTGGGAAATGCACAAAGAAGGCGTTGATTTAAAGAATGTTAAGTGGAATGAACACTAGGAGAGCGAAAAGATGCCCTATAGCGAAAAAGTCATGGAGCATTACGAGAATCCGAAAAATGTCGGAACGCTCAACAAAGACGATGCCTCTGTCGGGACGGGGATGGTGGGAGCGCCTGCCTGTGGCGACGTGATGCGTTTACAGATTAAGGTTAACGAGAAAGGCGTCATTGAGGATGCCAAATTTAAGACCTATGGGTGCGCAAGCGCCATCGCTTCGAGCTCTCTTGTGTCCGAATGGGTTAAAGGTAAGAGCTTAGAAGAAGCCGAGAAGATTTCCAATCAAGAAATTGCTGAGGAATTGGCGTTGCCGCCCGTGAAGATTCACTGCTCGATTTTGGCCGAAGACGCTGTGAAAGCGGCCATCGATGACTACAAAGCGAAACAGTCGAAAAAGGACGCTTCATGATTACGTTGACTGAAGCCGCTGCCAATCACGTCAAGGCCTTTCTCGCTAAACGCGGCAAAGGCATTGGACTGCGTGTGGGTGTAAAAACCTCAGGCTGCTCGGGGATGGCGTATAAGCTTGAATTTGCTGATGCCTTAGCCACAGACGATCTCACCTGGGATAGCTTTGGTGTGAAAGTCATTGTCGACGAAAAAAGCCTTCCTTATATCGATGGGACTGAACTCGACTTTGTGAAAGAAGGCCTTCAATCGGGATTTAAATTTAAAAATCCTAATGAAAAAGAGCACTGCGGTTGTGGAAAGTCCTTTAAGGTTTAAGTGATGTCTGAAAATGCTTTTACGCTTTTAGGCTTACCTGAGCGTTTTTCAATCGACAAAAAAGAGATTGAGGATGCGTGGCGCCAAAGGTTGGCGCTTGTGCATCCTGACCGCTTTGCTGCGGCAGGAGCGGCTGCTCAGAGAGTGGCAGAGCAGTGGGCAAGTCGCCTCAATGATGCCAAAGTCGAACTCTTAAACGATGCCACACGCGCGAAGATTTTATTGGCCGCTAAGGGAGTTGACCTTGATGAAGAGCGCGATACGAAGATGCCTGCGGATTTTCTTTTAAAGCAGTTTGAGTATCGCGAGAGGATTGATGCTGGGGAAGGGAAAGCGGTGCTAAGCGAAATAAAAGAAGAACGCTCTACGCTTTTAAAAGAAATTTCTACGACACTCGATAAAGAAGCGAATCTTGCAAAAGCGCGAGAAGCTGTACGAAAACTTCTTTTTGTTGAAAAGCTCTTAGTTGAAGCCTCAGGCTCTTAAGGAAAAAAGTATTCATGTCTGGATTGATGCAAATTGCTGAGCCTGGTCTTTCAGCCGCTCCTCACGAAGAGCGTCTTGCTGTCGGGATTGACCTTGGGACAACCAATTCGCTTGTAGCAACTGTTGTGAACGGCTTGGTGGAAGTCCTTCCCGATGAAAATGGGAAAAAGTTACTTCCTAGCGTAGTGCGGTTTTTGCCTAACGGAGAAACTGAAGTCGGCGCAAGCGCTCTTGAAAAGAGTTTTGATGACCCGCAAAACACGATTACGTCTGCTAAGCGCTTAATCGGTCGAGCACTCGATGACATCACGCCAGAAGCCTTCCCTTATCGCTTTCGAAAAGAGAAAGGGACGATTGCTCTCGAGACTGCGGCGGGAGTGAAAACGCCGATTGAAGTGAGCGCTGAGGTTTTAAAAGCATTAAAGGCTCGCGCCGAGCACCGTTTGGACGGAGAACTCGTTGGCGCTGTGATTACGGTTCCCGCCTACTTTGATGATGCACAGCGACAAGCGACAAAAGATGCAGCACGCCTTGCGGGTCTTGAGGTTTTGCGCCTATTAAATGAGCCGACAGCCGCCGCTCTTGCCTATGGATTAGATACAGGAGCCGAAGGTCTATACCTTATTTATGACTTAGGAGGCGGCACCTTTGATGTGTCACTTCTGCGCCTTTCTAAGGGAATCTTTGAAGTGGTCGCCACAGGGGGCGACACGGCGTTAGGCGGTGATGATTTCGATCGCCTTGTTGCCGTTGAGGCTTTAAAGCGCCTTAATCTATCTTTAGCTCAGCTGTCTCCTAAAGAAAAACGTCACGCTATTTTCGAAGCACGGCGCGTGCGCGAAGCACTGACAGCAAAAGAAGAGGAAATTTTTCAGTTTTCTTCCACAAAAGAAGTTCTTATCACGCGCCTTTCGTTTGAGGCGCTTTGTGCGGGACTTCTTAACCGCACGATGGATGTTGTGAAGTCTGTGATCGCGGATGCGAAGGCTTCTGCCAACGATATTGAAGGCATTGTCCTTGTCGGTGGTGCAACCCGCATGCCTTGTGTGCGAGAAGCGGTGAAGAAAACGTTTGGGAAGACGCCTTTTACAGACATCAATCCCGATGAAGTGGTCGCTGTAGGAGCCGCGCTGCAGGCAGATAAATTAGCGGGCAACTCGCGAGATGATAGTTGGCTATTGTTGGATGTGACTCCCTTATCTTTGGGTATCGAGATGATGGGGGGACTCGTTGAGAAAATCATCCCACGCAACACACCAG
>CAVAQL010000061.1:0-7955 GCA_963590825.1 Bacteroides caccae
GCCGCGCACGTATCCAAGACTGGATTAAAAAAGGGGCTGTTTTTCTAAATGGCGAAGTGAAGACTGAGGTTCGCGCGAAAACTGGAGCGGCCGATACGATTGATGTCATGCCTCTTCCCTCAGAAGAAGACCGTGCCTTTGAGCCAGAAGAGGGCATCGAGTTTGATGTTCTTTATGAAGATGATGCTTTGATTGTCATTGATAAGCCAGCGGGGCTCGTTGTGCACCCTGCTGCAGGTCATTGGACGGGGACCCTACTGAATGGACTTCTTTTTCGCTATCCCGAACTCAAGAAAGTCTCTCGCGCTGGAATCGTTCATCGGCTCGATCGCGAGACTTCGGGCTTAATGGTTGTTGCAAGAACAGAGGTTTCTCGCACGTCTCTTATTCGTCAACTGCAAGAGAGAACGGTGTGCCGAGAATACTGGGCCATTGTTTTGGGTATTGCCCCAGAAATGGGGTTTGTGGACACTCCGATTGGGCGAGATCCTAGAAATCCGATTCGCTTTGCCTGTCGCGGAATCGCCGCTAAGCCTGCGAAAACCCGAGTTCGTCTTGTGGATACGACGACAGTAGCCAATCGGGCGCTAAGTTGGGTGGCGTGTCGCTTAGAGACAGGACGCACCCACCAGATTCGTGTGCATTTAACCAGTGTGGATTTGCCGCTATTGGGCGATCCCCTTTATCGGACAAACGCCTCGAAAATGCCTGATTCGGCAGGACTTGCCGCAACGTTTTCTCGTCAGGCACTGCACGCTTCACGCTTGAAGTTAGTCCATCCGATAACAGGAAAAACGATGAGTTGGTTTACACCTCCCCCAGCGGATATGCGTGAACTCATGGATTTCTTGGACTTTGGTCCCACAGATAAGCCAGTTTGCGTATTCGATTAAAATCGCACGCACAAAATTTTTGAGGATAAAAACATGGCGCAATACAAAGAGGCTATTGAAGCAATCACGCCCAAACTTGTCGATGGTGTCGGCGCGCTTTTCACGGAACGTATCGGAGGGGTTTCTTCGGGGCCCTGGGGCGGAATCGATGGCATTCAAGGGATGAATGTGGGAACACACGTCGGGGATAATGCGGCGTGTGTGCGTATGAATCGCTCGATTTTGGCGCAGCTTTTGCCGAGTGCTCCGCGCTGGATGACGCAAGTGCACGGCACACGCGTTTTGGATGCTGAATCGATTACCGATGATGCGGTTCAAGCTGATGCCTCCACGAGCCTTACCCCGGGGGTCGTGTGTGTAGCACAGGTGGCCGATTGCTTACCGGTTCTTGTTGCAGAAAAGCATGCCAAAGGCGTGGCTGCAATTCACGCAGGCTGGAAAGGATTAAGCCTCGGTGTGATTGAAGCGGGAGTGCTTCGCTTAAAAGAACGCCTCCAAAACCCGAATGCAGAACTTGTTGCGTGGTTGGGACCTAGGATTGGATTTGACGACTTTGAGTGTGGAGACGATGTGCTCTCTTGTTATCGCGCTCGTTATCCAGACTTGCCCGATGGGCTCGTTTCATTGGGAGGCGGCAAATATCGCTTAAGCCTTGCGGCTTATGCGCGTTACGCCCTAAAGAGCGTTGGCGTGACAGATGTGATTGATTGCGGTCTTTCGACAGTAGCGGATGCCAAGCGTTTTTATAGCTTCAGGCGCGATGGTGCTAAAAGTGGTCGTCACGCCGCTTTAATCTGGATTGAGGACAAACGCGCGTGAGAACCAAAAAAACGCCTAGTGTTGGCTTTGTAAGCCTTGGGTGCCCGAAGGCGCTCGTTGATACAGAAAAGCTTGTCACGCAATTAAAGATTGCGGGATACGCCATTGCCTCAGACTATCGAAGCGCAGATCTTGTCGTTGTGAATACCTGCGCCTTTATTGATGCGGCGGTTCAAGAAAGTTTGGAAGCCATCGACGAAGCGATGCGTGAAAATGGGCACGTTTTAGTCATCGGGTGCCTCGGCGGAAAAAAGGATAACGACGGAAGAAAGTGGCTACAAAATCGCTTTGATAATCTTGTTGGTATCGTGGGCCCCGATGCCATCGATGAGGCGATGGCGCTTATCAAGGCTGCTCTTCCCGCAAAACTCACAGCCCATAAAGAACTCGATACCCCAGCAGGGATTAAGTTAACGCCCAGTCACTACGCCTATCTTAAGATTAGCGAAGGGTGTTCTCATCACTGCACGTTTTGCATCATTCCTGATTTGCGTGGTCCCTTAGTGAGCCGCCCGATAGGAGAAGTTTTGCAAGAGGCTCAATCTCTTATCGGTCGCGGTGTTAAAGAGCTTCTTGTCATTAGCCAAGACACAGCCGCTTATGGTCTTGATACACACTACAAAACGGGGTTTGTTGGGACGCGACTAGTGAAAACGCGATTCCTTGAATTGGCGCAAGAGTTATCTAAGTTGGATTGTTGGACGCGCTTTCACTATGTGTATCCGTACCCGAGCGTGGATGCAGTGCTGCCTTTAATGGCAGAAGGGAAAATTCTTCCTTATTTGGATGTGCCGTTTCAGCATGCCCATCCGCGGGTTTTAAAGGCGATGAAGCGACCTGCAAGCGCAGAGAAAAATTTGGAGCGCATCGCTGCCTGGCGCAACGTGTGCCCCGATGTGGCGATTCGCTCGACATTTATCGTGGGATTTCCTGGTGAAACCGAAGCTGAATTTGAGTATCTCTTGGATTTTTTACGCGAAGCAAGATTAGATCGCGTCGGGTGTTTTTCTTATAGTCCCGTTGAAGGCGCGAAGGCAAACGAGCTTTCGAATCCTGTGCCTGAAGATGAAAAAGAAGAAAGGCGGCGCCGCTTTATGCAAGTGCAGGCAGAGATTTCAGCCGAAAATTTAAAGCGTCGTATTGGGAAAACAGAAACAGTGCTTATCGATGAGGCTACAGGTGAAGATGGTTTTGCCATTGGTCGTAGCCGCTATGAAGCGCCCGATATCGATGGGATTATTCGCGTGAAAAGCGCTAAACGCCTATATCCTGGCGAATTTGTGACTGCAAAAATTTTCGCGAGTAGCGAGCACGACTTAGAAGCCGTGCTCACAGAGTAACTCGCTACTCTTTTCTCAGTACGTCTACTTCTTACCTAAGAGCGCATTCAGTTGACGAATAAGTTCGTAGCTTGCGCCCTTGGCGTTTGAAGTGAGTTTCCCGTTTTTGTAAATGACGCCTGAGGCACTGACGTGATCGATGTCAGTTGTCTTAATTTTTTCGCCCACTTTCTCGTGACCGAAGGCACTGACAAGACCGCCAATCAAGTTCGTAACGTTTTTGTTGATTCCTGTTGCTTTACGAATGCCGAGGTCAGCTTCGATGCGGGCAATTGTGAAGGCAAGGGGATCTAAGGAGGTGAGCTTGGCAGAGCTCACTTGAATGGTTTCAGCGCCAAAGATTTTCTTTCCGCTCTTTTCAACTGATAGGCTACTTACAAGCGCATTGGCTGTGCCATTGGCAGAACCTTTTTTGTAGTTACCAGAGAGCGTTAAGTCAAGAGTGCCGTTTTTCAGTGCTGAATCTGAAGCCCGTTCAACCCAGGGGCTTGCTACTGAGAGCTTTGCGCCTTTTACTGAGGCATTTAGGCTTGCATCTTCATCTTTAGCGGCAAATGTTCCGTTTGCGTTAAGCGTTCCATCAAGCGCCTTGGCTTTGACGGTAAAAGGCGTTTTCCCTAAAGCACTTGTCAGTGTTTTCACATCAACGTTTAGCGCTGTGAGTCCAATGGTTTTGGGCTGCTTAAAGCCCGTGTCCTTAAGAAGGACTTCGCCGTCTGTTACGGAAATCGAAGCAACAGACCACGTCCAAGCGTCTCCCTCTTTTGATTGAGTTTTGGTTTCTTTGACTTGAACCTTGCGTGGGGAAGAGGTCTTTTTGCTTAAGTCTTTGACGTAAGTGATTTGTGGTTTCGTAATCAAAACGGGAGCAATCGCAACAGAGCGATTCGAGTAGGAAAACGTATCAACGCCTGTGCTGACGCTTTTCACGGCAAAGTCAAGTGTCGCATCCTCTAAGGCGTAGTTTTTAATCTCCAGTCCTTCGAGACTTACATCGAGGCTAAAGGGATTAAAGTGAATTGCTCCTACTGAGACTTGCGCGTTTGGGCTTTGTTCTTTGACTTTTTCAACGAGTGTCTTTTTCGCAAAGTAGGGGACTCCGACAAAGCCTCCCACGGTGTAGCCAAGAAAGGCGAGAACGGCTAAGCCGATAACTGTTTTCCCTAAGGTTTTCATAAAAATGCTCCAAAAGGTAGAGGAAGTAAACCAACGATTTCTAATAAAATCAATGGTTTATCTCAAAGATTATTCATGGCCGCCATTATAATGCGCCGCAATCTAATGGGAGGGAAAAATGCTTTCGACAGCACTGATTGTTTTGCCTGACTTTGGGGTCATTCTCCTAGGCATTCTCTTAGCAAGAAAATTGGGGTACACACACGAGTTTTGGCAAGTTGTCGAAAAGCTTGTTTACTTTGTTCTCTTTCCTCCGCTACTTTTTCACTCAGTTGCAACAAGCACTTTTTCCTTAGGAGAAGCGTCGAATTTTCTTTTCTGTGGCTTTGCCGCGATGATGGGTGCGGTTTTGCTCTCGTGGATTCTGTGTCGCCTCTCTCGGCTAGATGCATCGAGTCGCGCAAGTGCTTTTCAATGCAACTTTCGCTTTAACTCCTACATTGGTTTTGCGTTAACGCTCAATATGTATGGGAAAGAGGGTTTTGCACTTTTTGCCTTGTTTATGGCGTTTTGGGTTCCCGTAAGCTCCGCGATTGCCGTTACGGCTCTTGCTCGTGCAAGTGCTGGTAAGGGGGCAACCTTTATGAGCGTTCTTCGAGAGATTGTTAAAAACCCTCTTATCATCGCCACAGTCGCTGGCCTCGCATGGAACCTAACAGGTCTGGGGATTTTTAAGCCCATTGATTTGATTTTTACGCGTCTTGGAAACGCTTCGTTGGCTTTGGGGTTATTGGCCATTGGGGCAGCGCTTCGTTTTGAAACGATTCAGGGATATAAGGCAATTGTGACGGGATCGACGGTTTTGCGTCTGATTGTTGTTCCTGTTCTTTGTCTTATTGTGTGTCGCATTTGCGGACTCGAAAACTTAGCAACTGGTGTTCTTTTGATTTTTACGGCCCTACCGACGGCAAATTCCTGCTACATTTTGGCTGTACGTATGAGCGGAAATGGCCCGCTTGTGGCGGCGATCACAACCGCGCAGACGTTGGCGGCGATTATCACGATGCCTGTGATACTCACCATGGGACAACTTCTATTTGGATTGTAAGATTATGATTACGCGCGAATCGATTACCTCCCGAATCACTTGGCACGCTGTTCGTAGTACGGGCGCAGGTGGCCAAAATGTTAATAAAGTCAACACAGCAGTCGCTGCCGAAGTCGATCTTGTCAATCTCGGTTTTTCTCCTGAATCTATCGCTCGCGTCAGACAAGTTTTCTCACGCAACGTGACAGAGGCGGGTGTTCTTTTTGTGAAAGCTCAGGAGTACCGCACACAAGAAATGAATCGAAAGAGCGCTTTTGCGCGTCTGATTCGTATGCTAGAACGTGCGCTTGTGCCGCGTAGAGCGAGGAAATCCACGAAACCAACACGGTCTTCAGTGGAAGAGCGACTGAAGGACAAGGCGCATCATTCCGAGAAAAAGAGAATGCGTCACGCTCAAGAGGAATTTGAGTAAATAGAGTATGAGTCTAAGTGAAGACGACCGACGGTTCGCCGTCGGTTTTTCCTGTGGGGTGTTTGCTTGTGTCTTGTGGGGCTTGGTTTACCTTGTTCCATTGGCGCTTCCTGACTATGACCCTGTGTATATCTCCGCAGGGCGATTTATTAGTTTCGGGGCAATCGCATTACCGCTGATTTATATCGAGCGTAAAGAACTCTCGTATTACACAGCCGCAGACTGGTGGCTTGTCACAAAACTTGGCGTCATAGGAAACATCGTTTACTACTGGTCGCTTGCTACGTGCATTCAATTCGCAGGGGCGCCTTTAGCGGGGATGTGTATGTCTGTAGTTCCCGTTTCTGTGGCGGTTATCGCCAATATTCGCGATAGGAAAAAGAATCGCTCGCTTTCTTGGGGAAAACTCGTCCCTGGCCTCACTCTTATTGCGTTTGGATTTATTCTTGCCAATAGCGGCGAATTTGAAGCCGTCGTTCAAGCTCAAGGCGGAAGCGGCGTTAACTTCTGGATTGGCCTAGCCTTCGGAATCTTCGCTTTGGCTCTTTGGACGTGGTATCCGATTCGAAATTCCGATTGGCTTATCGATAATCCAAAACGTTCAGCGACAACGTGGTCAACTGCGCAAGGCTTGGTGACGCTACCGTTTGCCATTATCCTTTATCTCGTTTATTGGGCTATTGACCCCAATGCCACGAACCTTTTAGGGGCAAGACACGTGTGGCTTATTCTTGTTGCAGGTGGTTCTGGCATCGTTTGCTCTTGGATGGGAATCGCTTTTTGGAATGCGATGAGTCAGAGACTCCCAACGGTTTTAGCTGGTCACATGATTGTCTTTGAAACGGTATTTGCCGTTCTTTTCGCTCATGCATGGCGCGGTGCGTGGCCTAGCGCCACAATGCTTATTGGCCTAGCTTTCTTAATTGCAGGTGTCTTCGTTTCTTTGGCTGCGTTTCGAGCGGCAAAAAAAGCCAATTAGTTTCTTAATTTTTGGTTGAGGATTTCCCCTCTGCAAAATCTGCATGTTTTCTTTGATTTCAAGTATTTGTTCGGTCAAACTTTAGAGTTTGTCCGAAACAAAGTTTATAAATTGTCTGAAAGAAAGTTTATAATTTGTCCGAATAAAAGTTTACTTTTTGTCTGAGATAGACTGCTTCTTGATGGTTTAGAGAGGATAAAAGGAATTGCATGATGACGCTTAAGTATCGCTGGGCAAAAGAGATTCTTACATCAGCTCTTAGAACATTTCGTGTGGTAAGCGTCGTTGGCGCCCGGCAGTCTGGGAAAACGACGCTTGTGAGGTATGAGTGTCCAGTCCCCTCGCAATTTCGGTCTTTGGACATTGAAGCAAGTCTCAAAGCTGCTCTTGATGATCCAGCATTTTTCGTTGAGCGTAAAGACGGTAAGAGTCTCGTTATCGATGAGATTCAAAAGGCACCGCTTCTTATCGGTGAAATCAAAGTCAAAGTTGACGAAAATCCCCAAAAAGGGCAGTACATTCTTACGGGGTCGTCTGATTTTCGAAAGCTCCCACAAGCCAATGAATCTTTGGCTGGTCGCATCGGCTTCGTGCGCATCAGAAATTTTACCGAGGCAGAGTTCCGTGGAAAACGAGCTTTATTGCTTGAAAGACTCTTTCGCGAAGACATTCCTCAATCCTGTAGTCCTGAAGACTGCAACAAAAGGCTCATTCTGACTCTTGCGGAGAAGGGCGGATTTTTCGAGCCGCAGGAACTATCTGCTAAAGAGCGACGCAATTGGTATCGCTCCTACATTGATCAGCAAATCCTTCTTGATATGCGAAATTTCTGGGCCACAAAGCGTAGCGATACCGTAAAAGATTGTCTTGAGTACTTGGCAGCCTATTCAAGTAAGCTTTTTTCGACTCGGTCTGTTTCTAGCCAGTTCGACGTGTCCTTTGTCACGATTGAAAAGTACCTTTCCGCTATCGAAGCGATGTTTCTTGTTGATCGAGTTCGAGCATGGACCAAAAAAGACTATGACAGGCCAGGGAAAAAACCGAAATTCTTTATGACGGATACGGGGCTGATGTGCTCTTTACTAGGGATTGAGAATGCCGATCAAAGAATTGACGACGCGGAATTTTCTCAAAACGAAGGCGGAAAACTCGTTGAAACTTGGGCGTATAACCAGTTAGCCTCAGAAGTGGATCTTCATCCCTTTTGGGAGATGTTTCACTTAAGAACGAAGACGCACGAGATTGATTTTCTCATTGAAGATGGGAAAAGAAAATACTTGGCTATCGA
>CAVAQL010000062.1:0-5181 GCA_963590825.1 Bacteroides caccae
GTGCAAAGTAACCGATATTTTTAGGGGTGAGTAACCGATAGCCGAACGAGAGTAACCGATAAAAGCGGCATCTTCACTTAAAAAGTAACCGATAGGCGAACGGCAGTAACGCATAAGCGAACAGGAATAACCGATAGCCGAACAAAATCGACGAAGTCAGCAAATTGCCCTCTAAGTAACCGACGACCGAACACAAATAATCGTCCAAAATCTCGAAAGTAATGCATAGCCGAACGTAAATAACCGAAAACTGGTCTGGCTTGGCGTTTTGGCTTAAGTAACCGATAGCCGAAAGCCAAAAATCACTCGTATCCTATGTAGGCCCGAATTTATCGGGTTTTTTCAACCCTAATTTAAGGAGAAATATGGATATGAGTGAAATACTCGGATTTCTCGCTCTGCATGAGCAAGGGGTCTCCATCAATGAAATTGCTCGTCGAAGCAAGCATTCCAAGTCGACGGTTAAAGAGCGGCTAAGCCAATTGGCCCAAGCCAACATCAGCACTGCCAAAGCCAAAGAAATGAAGCCAGAGGAGCTCAAAGAGGTTGTTCTTCCTCCGAAGCGCTCTAGGATGGACTATTTCGAACCCGATTGGGATCGTGTTTATCAGCGATATGTCGATCGCCGCAACGGAAAGAATCTTAAGGTTCTTTGGCGAGAATACTGTGAAGATCGAGAGCGAAAGGCAGGACAGAAGCTACTGACCTATCAGGCCTTCTGTCGCATCTTTAAGCGTTACGAGGAAACGTTGCCACCGAAGATGAATATGTTGCGCTTGATTATGCAGTGGCCAGCCGGAGAGGTCGTCATGATTGATTACGCTGGCGACGTCATGTTCTTGCAGGACCGAATCACTGGTAAAAAAACGAAGGTCTATCTGTTTGTTGCAGTCCTTGCGAACTCGGGATTGATCTTTTGTAAGCCGACGCTGCATCAGAAGCGAGATGATTGGATCGATTGCATGACAGCAATGTTCACGTTTTACAAAGGCGTGACCAAGGCAATTTATCTCGACAACAGCACATCCCTAGTAAAGAAGGCAGACCGCTTTAACCCGAAGGTGTGCGACGAATTTGCCGTATTCTGTGAGTACTACAAAACCGTTCCTAATCCTGTTGCCCCTGGCGAACCAACCTACAAAGGCCTTGTTGAAAACGCTGTTAAACAGTGCACATCAAAGATTATTCGTCCTCTCCGAGAACGCACCTTCTTCGAGCTCTCAGAGCTCGAGATAGAGGCAAGAAAGCTATTGGACGAAATCAACAACGCCGAAATGGACGCTTACGTCCAGCAAAGCCGATATGAGCGCTACGAGCAAGAGAAACCTTATTTGCAGAAACTCCCGGCAACGCCTTATGAGCCGTCTCTGATTGTTCTCAAACGTAAGGTTCAATCCGGTTACGTCATCCGATATGAAGACTGCCGTTACTCGGTTCCTTACCGATACATCAGAAGCGTTGTTCAGGTCCTTGTTCGTCCTCGACAAAAAAGGCTCGACATCATTGACATAGATACGGGCGAGTTCATTACATCTCATCCTTTGAGTGAAAAAGCTGGGCAACTTCTCATGCGACGAGAACACATGCCCGCCGTTCACCAATTCGTGAAGATGACTGACGAAGAGCGTGTCAAGGAGATAGCCGAAGCGGGCGAATCAGCCAAGCAGTATGCCACCTACCTTGTTCAGCATGAGGCGAAGGTGACGGTTTACAGGCACCTGCAAGGATTGCAAAACGCTAGAAAGCGTCTAGGGGACGAAGCTTTTGAGCTTTGTTGCAAGAACGCGCTCACGCACGTTGTGATTAATTACGAAGCTTTTACGCAAGAGGAAGATCTGATACTCGATGGAGCAAAGAAGAAGCAGAAGATTCTAAAGAACGGAGTTCGTATGGATCTTGCTGTGGAAAACGAAAACGTTCGAGGAGCAGATTACTTTGATGAAAAGGAGAAAGAAGATGAGTAAAAGAAGACCCACGCCGTATGACTGTTTAGATAAGGACCAAATTGAACCGACTTTGCATGAGTTGAGATTGCCTGGAATGTTGAGTTCCTATCTCGCACAAAAGAAGATCCTCGGAATCAGTGAATATTCTTTTGAAGACCGCTTAGGAATGATGCTTTATGAGGAAGTGACAGGGCGTAACTACCGGCGTCAAGCAAGGCTCTTTCAAGCCTCTGGGCTGAGAAACACAGGCGCTTCAGCAGGAACAATTCTTTATGACAAAGAAAGGAATCTTGACAAAGGGTTGGTTGATGAACTGATGAGTTGCCGTTGGATTCAAAGCGACTGTCCACCAAATCTTATTGTGACAGGAGCAGCAGGGACAGGAAAAACCTTCCTCGTCGAAGCAATTGGTCGCAGTGCGACACAGGAAGGCATCTCTGTAACCTATTGGCGCTTCCCTCAACTCTTAGAAAAAATGACAGAAGCGTTCAACCGCAACGAGTCCAATGCACTGCGTCGCAGAATTAATTCTAAACGCCTGCTAATCATCGACGATTTTGCGATGGCTCCGCTCAATGACCAAATGAGAACGGATTTGCTCTCTCTGATTGACGATAGGTTAGGGATTTATGCGACGATTATCTCGGCTCAACTACCTTTCAAAAATTGGTACACGTACATTGGAGAGGCTTATCACGCAGATGCGTTGATGGATCGCCTTAAAAATCACAGTTACCAAATTGAACTCAAAGGACGCTCAATGCGTGAAAAAGAGATTGAGTTTTAAGGGATGAAAACCCCGCCGCTTTAAAAAGCGCACGCCTAGGGTTGGGCGGGAAGCTTCGTCGCCCTACGGGCTCCTCAGCTTCCCGCCCAACCCTAGGCTAAAAAGCAAAACATCGATAGGCAAAGCCAAAGAAAGAGAAAAAGGAAGCCAAATGGGTCAAGCCAAAGAGGGGTGTTCGGCTATGGGTTACAGCCAGGCCTGAGTACGGTTATTTTTGCACGTAGGACCTTCTTCATTTCGTCTCGAGAATCCCAAAAATATTCAGCAATAATATCGTCAATGTAGAATTTGTCGAGCCCCCAAATACGAAAAAGCGCTGCCATCGCATCAAAACCGTTATCTCGCCAAGAAGACGAGAGAACAATCTTCGCCCCAGTTACTTCAAGGACACGCTTTAGTTGATTAATCTTTTCCTTGTTCCAATCCCACACAGCTGCAGAAAAAGTGCAGTAGGAGACGCCCAAAGTATCCGCGGTCCACGCCGAATAATCAAAAACTCCATGAAATTTTTTCGTGAGTTTTCGGCAAAGTTCGTTTACCTCGTCTGGCTCATGATTAAAACGATATTGCGTGAATAACTGGATGACACCATCGATGTCTTATCTCTCCCATAAAAACGTGAAGCATGTTGAGATTGATTGCTTGGATTTAAAACAACGCGAAAACTGACGTTCTCTTTTTTAGGCACTCCGTAAAAAGCGATAAGGCTTTTTTTCTTATTTTTTTGCCTGAGCCTTAGCGAGAGCATCTTTCACAGAACGTGTGACGTTTATCGCGATGGCTTTTTCTAGGTCACTACGTAAGTGAGCCCGAGTCTTCTTTAAGGCTAATTCGACAACTAGGTCGAGCTCTTCAAAGAGGTTCTTTTTCACCTCATCAGAAATCTTGGCAATCAATGCCTCTGTGTCAATTGCGGCTGTTGTAGCACTAGCCGCAGGAGTAGCGACAGGAGTCGCTACCTTAGGAGCGATGACGGGTTCACGCTTAACCGTTTCAACGCGAGGCGCAACCGGCGTCGTTTGGCAAGGCACGATACGCGGCTCACGAATCGCAACCTTCTTTAATTCATCCCAATCGTAGGAGACATCCTTCGTTAGCGTTACCGTATCTGTCATTTTTTCGGACTCCTATCGTAGGCCATTAGTGTCACACCAGAACTTTTATAAAGGCGAAACCGAGCGCGTGAGGTTTGTAGTTCTTCTTCGCTTGTTCCAACAATATCGACAATGCGATCGAATTTCTCAAAGGTCTCTTTCCAATTCTCGGGGACATTGTCATCTAAGAGAATTAAAACATCTTGACCTTTAAGCTTTGTAAGATCCGTTGTAAATAAGACATTTGTATCGCGCGCGTATTCAGAATCAGCCCACGCGTGCGGGATAAAGGTCATATCCTCAAAGCGCCACAAATCGTCATAGACCAAGTGCAGGAAATCGGCGTTGCTTGAAAAAAGAGCAACGCTCAATTTCTTCTCCGTCACTTTCTTCACAAGCTTACAGGCGTAAATCGAACGATTGGCAACGTGATAGTGAAAATCGATTTGCTTCATTTCGTGAGTTCCTTCTGAAGTAAATGCTTTACCATCACAAAGTCGTGCCAGCTCTTTTCTTTTTCAACAGGGCTACGCAACAAATAGGAAGGGTGATAGGTCACAACGGTCGGCACGGGCCTATCATCAATAAAGACCGTGTGCACCGTTTCACGTAAGCGAGAAAGCGGTTTATCGGATTTCAGTAACGAACTCGTCGCAAAGCGCCCAGCAAGTAAGAGGACCTTGGGCTGTAAGAGCGAAAGCTGCCGCAATAGAAAACCATCGCAGGCGTCAAGCTCTTCAGGTTTGGGGTCGCGATTGTTCGGTGGCCGACACTTTAAAACGTTGATAATTGCCACGTCTTTGCCACGCGTTAAACCGACGCTTTCGAGAATTTTTGTTAAAAGCTGACCACTTTTCCCAACAAAGGGAATCCCCTCTAAATCTTCGTCGCGCCCAGGGGCCTCGCCGACAATGACTAATGGGGCGCCAGGTGCGCCATCGGCAAACACTGTGTGAAACCGCGTTCCCGCCATCGGACAGGCTTCGCAGCGTGAGACAATTTTCAGTAGCTCTTCCCAACTCGCTTCTTTGGCTTTAGCGAGTAACTCTTTATTGGGAGTTAAAACAAAGTCATTCTTTGGCGCTTCTTCTTTTTTCGTGATGCGAACGGGGCTTTCTTCAACTCTCGCCCGAGCCGTTACGTGGGTAGGCGCAGGTTTAGGTGTTGCCGCTTTTTCTGGTGCCTTCTTTTCAAGAAGTGGGTCTTCTGCACTGCGCAAAATCCACTGAGAACCCACATTCATGGCTTCCCAAATCTCACTTTGCGACTTTGTTAGTGGCATTGCCGACCCTTTTTTAGTTCAAACGCTTTGTCATTAAAACGGCATCTTCTCTGCCGTCGTGCGTTCTGTAGT
>CAVAQL010000062.1:5191-7896 GCA_963590825.1 Bacteroides caccae
CAAATGGCGGGCTCTCGTGTTACTCACTCTCACATCAAGAATGACGCGATTGGCTCCCGAAAGTTTAGCGGTTTTAAGGGCCTGAGATAACAGTTTTCGGCCAAAACCCTTTCCTTGGTATTCGGGGTCAACGGCAATTTCCATTAATTCACTGACATCAACCACCGTGCGTAAAACGAAGTACCCGATAAGCGCCTGATCAAGATAGGCAAGAACAATGGCGTCCCCTGCTTTAAGGGAGCCCAAAAACTGCTCAACACTCCAAGAAAAGTCGTCGGCCCGACGGGCAAGAAGAAAAAGCGTTTCCGCGTCTTCTGGCCCCATCGCCCGAAAGGCAATCTCCTTATCCATTAAAGCTTTTCTCCCTTGGCGCGATCTTCAATCGTAAGCGCCACGCGGTTTCTCACATAAATGGGAGCCGCATCAATGGCACGGCAAACGGTTCCCGCACGCGCCATCAATTGCGCTAAATACGCCATGGCGAGGGCATCGGGCGCCTCGCTTTTTAGGGGAGCCACTCCTTTAATGTGAGAAAGTTCCTCTTCGTATATAGCGAGAGCCTCTCCTGTGATGAAAGTTACGTTTTTCTCTTTGGCTAAGCAAACAAGATCTTCGGGATTGGCAACAATCGGATCTGTTACAGCCTTCGGAATCGCTCCCTTTACGCAGTCAAAAATGGCGGCATAGCACTGATGCATACGCGCATCAAGCGCCGCCATGATGCGGCCGCTTACCTCTGCGGCAAAAGCAGCGGCGGCTAAATTAGACACTGCTACAAGCGGCTTATCGGCGGCCCACCCTAGGCCCTGAGCCACAGCACAAGCCACACGCAACCCCGTGAAAGCGCCAGGACCAGCCCCAAAGGCAATCGCATCCACATCCTTTAACGCAATTTCCCCTTCTTTTAAAACGGCATCCACAAAAGAAATCACGTGCTCGGAATGCGCGCTAAAGCCTGTGGCTTGACGCGTGAAAGAATTTTCGCCTTTAAGGAGTGCCACCGTCACGGCTTCCGTTGCGGTATCCAGTGAAAGAATGCTTTCAAACTTCATAAGTGGGGCTTTCCTTTTAAATAGACCGCGTCAATCGGGCTTTCGAGCGCGGGAGACGCCAAAACGCCCCCATTAAAGATTTCAATGCAATGAAAGTCCCGAACTAAGCGATTCGTATCATCGAGGAGAAAGGCTTTAAAAACGGGAAGCAGAGTTGCTTTCGCGGGGTCCGCTAAGAGAGCCCAGGATTCTTCCTTTTTCTCGTCTTCAATGGGTTTAACGTAGTTGATATCGGCTAAGACTTCCAAAACAGCGCGAACTTCTTGGTTTACCGTGTCTGTTTTTTCGCTTAACTGAGAAACCGTCAAAATGGCAACACCCTTTTCTTTCTTTTCCTTTAAGAAGCACTCAATAAAGGCTAAGGCTGTGTAAAAGGCGTTACCTGGCTTAAAGTGATCTTGCGCACGACCGACAAGTAGTTGCGGCAACACGGCCGTCATCGCAGCTCCCGCAAAGAACAAATACCAAGCCACATAAATCCAAAGGAAAAAGACGGGAATTGCCGCAAACGCCCCATAGATACTCGAAAAGGTGCCGACGGCGACGTAGTGGGCAAAAAGGCGCTTAACAACCAAACTCGCGAGGCTGACGACAAACCCGCTTAAAAGCGCATCGCGAAGGCGCACAAAGCAGTTGGGAACGAAAACGTAGACAGCTCCATAGGCGATCGTCTGTAAAAGCATTAAGCCGACGCTATAAAAGAAGCGCGAGAACCCAGGATCTGCCCCCTCAAGCGTTACAGCGGCTAGGTGCCCAGTAAACGAGACACTCACGGCCATTGAGATCGGTCCTAATGTAACAAGCGCCCAATAAATAAGGATGCGCTGCGGTAGTGGTCTTAAGTGACGAATATGGAAAATGCGATTGATCGTCACAAAAAGCTTATGAATTAAGAGTAGCCCCGTCACAAGAAGACCCACGATACCAAACGTCGTCAATCCTGCGGCGTGATAGCTAAATTCACGCAAGTGAGCAAGAATCACTTCCGAATACTGTTCGGGAATAAAGCTTGTGAGAATTAAATTCTCAAGCGCCTCACGCTCAGAAGAGAACGCGGGAAATGCTGCAAAAACCGCTAACGTAATCGCCAACAGGGGCACGATACCGAGAATGGTCGCCAAGGTCATCGTGGAAGCGGTTTCTGTTAAGCGAATCTCCGATAATCTCTCAACCAAAAACGCCCAAAGCGACTTTGCTGAAGACAAAAAGCCCTTGATGCGTAGATTTTCTCTTAGGCTACGCTTCTTTACCGTTTGGACTTCTTTCGTAACGCTTATCAAAAGGGAATTTCCTTTTCGGTTTGTTTAGAATCTCGTATCTTACGCTTTTTAGGGTTTTGCCCTTTATTTTTCTTCATAAGAGACACTATGCGCGCTAGTCAATTTTTCATTTCTACGTTAAAAGAAGCTCCAGCCGACGCGGAGATTCCCAGTCAGGTCCTTTCGATTCGAGCTGGTCTCATTAAAAAACTCGCCGCTGGCGTCTACACGATTATGCCCATGGGATTGCGTATCGTGAAGAAAATCGAGCGCATTATTCGCGAAGAAATGGAGCGCGCGGGTTCGATTGAACTTTCCATGCCCATTGTGCAGCCAGCAGAACTCTGGGAAGAGTCGGGGCGTTGGAAGAAATACGGACCCGAACTCTTACGCT
>CAVAQL010000063.1:0-388 GCA_963590825.1 Bacteroides caccae
GAGTTACGCTAACAAGTCCGAAGGCTATTTTTCAGAAAAAAGCGCAAAGCAATCTCTCGGTGAGACAGTTCTCACCGAGGCATTTTTGTAGGTTTCAGAAAAAAGCTTTGTATGCTTACTTTTCTCTTTGCTCGAAAGCTTGCACTCAAAGGCCTCAATGGCGTTATCAACAACTTCGACGAAGTCAATTTCTTTCGGAGAGTTGCCTTTCGTTCTCCAGAAATACATATCTTTGAAGTCGCGCTTTGTGTCGTGCAATTTGACGCGCTCCATAAAGAAAAAATTTTCCCAAAGAGCCCCAGCATCATCTCGTGCGTTAAGTGGGGAAAAGTTGTTGATTAAGGCATTGCGTACGCCAGTATCGAAAAAGTAGATCTTCTTCCCTTTT
>CAVAQL010000063.1:398-7848 GCA_963590825.1 Bacteroides caccae
ACACGAATCAAAGACGCTTTCTGTAGGCGACTAATGTAGTCCTCAATTGTCATGCGGTTAAGTCCCACCTCTCGAGCGAGATTATCGTAAGAGACCTCAGAGCCCACGCGATGAGCCAAGAGCTTTAATAAGAGCCTTAATTTGGCTGAATAGCGTAGTAAGTTTTCTTCGAAGAAATCGCGCAATAAGAGACCTTCACAGTAATCGAGTAGATAGCTTCGTGCTTTTTCTGGATATTCGTAGACCATAGGCATCATGCCGTAAACGATGCGGTGGTCAATGGTTTCACTTAAGCGCCCCCAGCCGATTTCGCGAGAAAGCTCATTTAAAGAAAATGGCCACATCTGCCGAGAGACAACGCGACCTAAGGCCGATTCTTTGATCGCTGTGAGATAAAAGGCAGAAGAACTTGTGATGAAAAGGCGTCTCGGGGTTTCGAGCTTTTCGTTAGCATCAACGAGGATTTTGACGATGTTTCCGATATTGGGAATCTTGTGCGCTTCGTCGATGACAATATTAGGGGCCTGCAAAAGGGCATTAAGAACGTCGCCTGAACTTTTAAAGTCCAACTCCTGCGCGGTCTCTGGTAAGTCTCCGTTGAACCAGCGCCGAGGCTCTTTGCCAATTAAATGCTCAAGCAGTGTACTTTTTCCAATGCGACGCGGTCCATAGATAAGCACAGCGCGCGGGGGCGTATCCGTAAGAAGTTCCGGGCCTAAATCTCTTTTGACGAAGCGGTTCATGATAATTTTCTCTAGTTAAGTAGAGATTCTTATAGTAATTTTCTCTAGTTCGTTAGCGAATCTTATAGTAATTTTCGCTAGTTTACTAGAGAAACTTATCGATTTCCTTTCTTTGGGGTAGGCGACCTTTCTCGTAAGAACTTTTCTATCCAAAATTTTGTTGTTTCTTTTCGTTAAAACAGAGAAAAAATAGGCGTTTTCTCTTAGTCGTTTTCACGGTTTTTCCCTTTTAGAGACGCGCTCTTAGGTGCTAAACTAAGCAGGTAATTTCTAGCGCGCAAGGAAGCGTTTTCGCTTTGCTTGCAACGATGCTTTTTTTGCCGCTTTTTCAGAAGGATGCCACTATATGCCGATCAATGATCCCCGCTGGGGACGCTCGTCAGATTCGAACCCCGATGGTGACCAAGAGCCGCAAAAGCCTGAGGATGACCTCTCGCAAAATAACCGTAATAAGCCCCCACAGAACGACTTAGACCAACTTTGGGATGATTTCAATAAGATTCTCGGAGGCCTTTTAGGTGGCGAGAACCGCCGTCCTCAATCCTCGGGTTCAGGGGACAATGGAAATGGTGGGCGTGAGCCCCCGCAGCGGCGTCGCGTACCGAATTTCTCGATGAAACCGCCGAAGACGAACTTCAAATTTGTGGCACTTTTGTTTGCTGCTGTGGTTCTGCTTTGGGGCGCATCGGGTTTTTATATCGTTCCCGAAGGCCAGATTGGTGTTGTGACAACGTTCGGTAAGTACACACGTGACGCAACCGCTGGTTTCAATTGGCACATTCCGTACCCGATTCAGGACGCTGAGATTGTTGATATCTCGAGTGTGCGTAAAGTCGAAGTTGGTATCCACGGCGCTACAACACGCTTAAAAGAAGCGTTGATGCTCACGGATGACGAAAACATTGTCGATGTGATGTTTAATGTGCAGTACCGTATTAAACCCGGTGCCGCTAAGGACTTCCTCTTTAAAACACGCAATCCAGATTTATCTGTTTTCCAAGCTGCCGAAAGTGCTATGCGTGAAGTCGTGGGTCGTAAGACGATGGACTCGGTGCTTTTCGAAAACAAACTTGAGATTGTCGAAAACGTCAAGCAGGCTATGCAAGCGATGCTCGATCGCTATCAGACGGGTATCGAAGTGATGAGCGTAGCAATCCAAAACGCTCAGCCGCCAGAACAAGTTCAGGCCGCCTTTAACGACGCGGTGAAAGCCGGTCAGGACCGTGAACGTCAAATCAATGAAGGCGAAGCCTACGCCAACGCTGTGATTCCGAAGGCTAAGGGTTTAGCTTCTCGCTTACGGCAAGAAGCAGAAGGCTATAAGACTCGTGTGGTAGAAACCGCAACGGGTGATGCTGAGCGCTTTGAGAAGATTTTTGCTGAATACAAAAAGGCGCCTCGCGTCACACGCGATCGTATGTATGTCGATACGATGAGAGACGTCTATTCGAATGCAACGAAGGTTTACGTTGATACGAAGGGGTCGAATAGCCTACTTTACCTACCCTTTGATAAGTTACTTGAAAAGAGTAAGACACTGCAAGCGACGGAATCCGCTTCTCAACAATCGACAACAACATCTCAGGCAGCGTCAAACACAACTGCTGTAACAAATGATCCTTCCACGGATCTAGACCCGCGCACACTGATGCGCTTACGTGGCCGTTGATACCTTGGGAGAAGAGAAGATGAAAAAACTCATTTCGAGCATTGCAATTGGAATTTTGATTGTTTTGGCGCTCGCTCGCCTTTGCCTATATACGGTCGGAGAACGCGAGTATGCACTTGTGTTTGCCTTGGGTGAATTAAAGGATGTGAAAGCTTCTCCGGGGCTATACGTGAAGCTTCCTGCTCCGCTACAAAACATTGTTTACCTTGATAAGCGCATCTTGACGATGGATACGCCCAATGCCGACTTAGTGCAGACAAGCGAAAAGAAGAACCTTTTAATCGATAGCTTTGTTAAGTGGCGTATCGAAGATCCGCGTCGCTACTGGGTCTCTTTCCAGGGCTCTGAGCGTGCGGCCGAAGACCGCATGGCCGCCCTCTTGCGAGACGTCTTAAATCAGACGGTAAACCGCAGAACAGTTAACGAAATCACCTCCAAGATGCGTGAGCAATCGATGCGTGATATTCGTAACGCCCTGCAGATGCGTATGAAGGATGTGGGAATTGATGTGGTTGACGTGCGTTTGAAGCGCGTTGACTTTACTCCAGAAATTAGTGAGTCCGTGTATCGCCGTATGGAAGCCGAGCGCAAGCGCGTCGCAAGCGAAGAGCGCAGCAAGGGTGCGGCTGAGGCTGAAAAGATTCGTGCCGACGCTGATCGTCAGCGCGAAGTGATTTTGGCGCAAGCTTATCGTGAAGCCCAGCAATTAAAGGGTGATGGCGATGCACGAGCCAATGAGATTTATGCACAAGCGTTTGGAAAGAATCCCGAATTCGCGCGTTTTTACCGAAACCTTGAGGCGTATCGCGCAAGTTTCGCAAAGCCCGGTGACGTGATGGTCATCGATTCCTCGAGTGAATTCTTCCATTATTTAAAGCAACCAGAGGTGAAGTAAAGTCTATTAAAGCCCGATATTAGAAAACAACAATGAAGACGATTCTTTTGGCATTGGGGTTTATGGCTGTTTTTGAGGCGATACTGCCTTTGCTGAAACCCGAGCTTTGGCAGAGGATGCTAAAAGAAGTGAGTCTCATACCAGCTTCGCAGGTCAGATGTGTGGCGTTTGCTGTCATTGTTGTGGCGTTAATTTATATCTGGGTCCTTGAGTGGCTGCTTTAATCGATGGCGCTTTTGTGCGAGTAAAGATTTTTGTTTTTTAATTTTTGGAGATTTAAAAATGGCAAAAAATATTGTCATCGTGGGTGCCCAATGGGGCGACGAAGGCAAGGGCAAGATTGTTGACTGGTTAGGCGAAAAGGCCGATGGTGTTGTGCGCTTTAATGGCGGCAATAACGCAGGTCACACGCTCGTGATTAATGGGCAAAAGACAATTTTGCGTCTGATTCCTTCTGGAATTATGCATCCAGGAAAACTCTGCTACATCGGTAACGGTGTTGTGTTTTCTCCGGAAGCTTTTTTCTCTGAATTGGATGAATTAGAAGCCAAGGGTGTGGACGCCGAAAGCCGTATGCGGGTTTCGGGTAACGCCGCTCTTCTTTTGCCCTATCACGTCGCTTTGGATAAGGCGCGTGAGGCAGCGCTTGGTGCCAAAAAGATTGGTACAACGGGCCGCGGCATTGGACCGGCTTACGAAGACAAAGTCGCTCGCCGTTCGGTTCGTGTCAACGACCTTTACGATGAAGCGCATTTTTCTGAACGCGTTCGCTCAATTCTTGAATTGCACAACTTTGTCTTAACGAAGTTCTTGGGCGCTGAAGCCGTTGATCCGCAGAAAGTGATCGATGGAGCGCTTTCTTATGCCGCTCGCTTAAAGCCCATGCTTTGCGACGTGTCTGCAACGCTTAATGCCCAGATGGACGCGGGCAAGCGCTTCCTCTTTGAAGGTGCCCAAGGATCCATGCTCGATATCGATCACGGGACATTCCCCTTTGTGACGAGTTCGAACACGGTTGCGGGTTCAGCTTGCGCAGGCGCTGGCGTTGGCCCACATCGTTTGGACTACGTTTTAGGTATCACGAAGGCCTATTGCACGCGCGTGGGCGCTGGTCCCTTCCCAACAGAACTTTTGGGCGATGAAGGAGAAACACTTCGCGCCAAAGGCAATGAATACGGTGCTGTCACAGGTCGCCCACGTCGTTGTGGTTGGTTCGATGGCGCCGCGTTACGTCGCGCCGTGCAGATCAATGGCTTGCGCGGCTTAGCTGTGATGAAGCTTGACGTTTTAGATGGCTTAGAGAAGGTGCGTTTGGGTGTTGGCTATAAGGTAAACGGTAAGCCCGTTGATATCATGCCCAATGGTGCAGAAGCTGTTGCACAGTGCGAAGCCGTTTATGAAGAGTTCCCTGGCTGGAAAGAAAGCACTTTCGGTAAGACCCGCTGGGAAGAACTTCCCGAGTCGGCGCAACGCTACTTAAAGCGCTTAAGCGAAGTGGCGGGATGCCCGATTGCTTTGGTTTCGACTGGACCCGATCGCAATCAGACCATTTTGTTGCACGATTTGTTTAACTAAGATTCGATGACTAACCGAGGGTAGAAGATGCTCTCGGTTTTTCATTTTCAAGCTAAGAAGTTCGCGCCCCAAAGAAAGGATGAAAAATGGAGCATGTATACGTCAACTGGTCCGAGTATATCGACCTCTGCGAAAGACTCGTCGCACGCGTGACTGCGAGTGGCTGGAAGTTTGACTCCCTCTTGTGTTTGGCGCGCGGCGGTATGCGTCCAGGAGACTTCTTTAGTCGTATTTATAACTCCATGCCTTTAGCGGTTTTAACAACGAGCTCGTATCGCGCCGCCGCAGGTACCGTCCAGGGCGACTTGGATATTGCAACCTACATCACAGGAATGAATGACATACACGGGAAGCTTCTTCTTGTCGATGACCTGTGCGACTCAGGCAAAACGGTCGTCAAAGTTATCGAGCATTTAAAGGAAAGATATCCGCGCATCACTGAAGTGAAAACGGCAACGATTTGGGTTAAAAAGAGTTCCGTCATTATTCCCGATTACTATGTTGTCAAATATGACGACAATCCGTGGATTCATCAACCCTTTGAGTTCTATGACGACTTTGGGCCTGAAAAGCACTTAGCGCGCTGCAGGGAAAAGTTCGGCGAAATTTAAAACGCACTCTTTTTTGTGGTTCTTATCGAAGCGGTCGACTAAGCTCGGCCGTTTTCTTTAGCAAAACGCGTTCCACGAATCAATTTTAGGAGCGCCTCGCCAATCTCATCGCTTTCGATTACGTTGACGGTGTTTTCGCAAATTGAAGGGTTCTCTGTGTCGATATTAAGAAGCGCCATTTCGATGCGATTTTTTTCAAGCGCGTCGCGCAAGATGGCAACGTTTTCTTCTTGAAAGAGTCCATCGGTAATGAGAACGAGCAGGCGCTTTTTATGTAGCGAAGCCTTTAATGTGTCGACGGCCCAGCGCATCGCTTCGGCAAATGGGGTTGCGCCAAAGGCGCCGATTCCCGCAAAGCGTCGTAAGAAGGTCTCCTCGGTTTCTTTGCGGGTTTTGGCTAAGGATAAAGGCACGCGATTCGGTCCTGGGAAAAGTGCGCAGGTTGTTTCGATCCCTCGAATTGGAGAGAGCGCTTTCACAAGCGAGGCAAGGGCAATTTTCGCTTTTGTCATACGGTCTACTCCCATTGACCCCGAGCGATCTAGGAGTAAAACGATATCGGCATCAGGCTTTTTTGCGCTGCGCTCATTTTCAAAGAGACGATCATCACGTAGCCCGAAACGCACAGCAAAGTCTGGCGTTAAGGCCGATCCCGAGCGTTGTGCATGAGACTCAAAAACGGGGCCCTGTAAAAGACGCTTAAAGTCGCGAGTGAGTTTTTGTAGGCTCGCCTCTTGATTGCGAAATTTTTCCGAGTAAAGCTCGGCGTCTTCTAAAAGTTGGCGGTCTGTGGGGTTTTCTGGCCAAAGTTTTGGTCTAAAGGGTTTGCTTTCAGAAAAGGCTGTTGATTGGGCTTGACGAATATCCGCATGGGGTTGCGCCTTTTCTGCGGCAATCGGTTTACGCGCCGCACTTTGTAGCGTTTCTAACGAAGCACTTTTCTTGGTGTCTTCTACGCTTGAAAAAAGATCGCTGTCTTCTTTCTGGGATGCGACACTTTCCTTTAAAAGAATCTCCAGAAGTTTCTCAACTAAAAGCGCGACATCTTCTGTTGAGCGGGCTTTTTCGATTGTTTGAGCGGCCTTTAAGAGGCGTTCAACGACCGGGCTTGAGAGATGATTTAGAACGGCACTTCGCAAACTTAAGTGATAACGCTGAGCCCAGCCGACATTGAAAGGAGCAAGGAGCTCAGCGTGCAACCACGTGGAAACGAGGTCGGCAATGTCAAGCTCATTTGTGCTCGAGGCGGCCCGTAAACTTCCTTCGCTCGCAAGAAGGTCCGCAAGTTCGTTACGCCACACTCTGTAGCCTGGGTAGCGCTTCATCCCTAAGGTGTCGATTCGCACGTCTTCAAGCACATTCATCAGCTGCGCGCCCAAGACACTTTTGGCTCCTTTTTGGTATTGCGCGAGGTCGGTGTCTGTGACATGAAGCATCTCGTGCATGCCGTGCGCGAGGGCTCGCGTGATAAAGGTCGCGTCCTTGGGGTCTAGGGCGCCGAGCCAAACAGTTTTCCCGTCGGTTTGCGGTTGCTTGTCGAATTCAAAATGCACATCGTGGTTTTTGCCATAAGCGCTTAAAAAACGCTTGGCGTGATTCAGGCGCTCTTCGGGGCTTAGCGTCTTTGGCTCATAAAAGGAAGGCATTCTTCACTCCAACAGGCAATGGATGGGGAAAACGCAAACTGTAAGAAGAATACCCGAGAGAGGATTCTTTTGCGAGCAGGAAGTGCTGACTCAAATCCCTAAGGGTAAAAAAACGGGCGCCGCAGCACCCGTCTTTTGAATAAGCCAAACGCTCTGATTACTTCACGCGGCTACGATATTCGCTTGTACGCGTATCGATTTCAATTTTGTCGCCAACGTTAACAAAGGCTGGCACATCGAGTACGAAACCACTGGCAAGTTTCGCAGGCTTCATCACCTTGCCAGAGGTATCCCCCTTGACAGCGGGTTCC
>CAVAQL010000064.1:0-7811 GCA_963590825.1 Bacteroides caccae
GATTTCAAGCGTTTTAATAAATTCACGCATCACATCAGAAGTCATATGTCCTTTACCGCGCGTGAGTGCCTTTAATTTTTCGTAGGGCTTTTCAACAGCATAACGACGCATCACGGTTTGGATGGCTTCGGCTAAAACTTCCCAAGAGTGATCTAAGTCTGAAGCGACTTTTTCTTCGTTAAGCTCGAGCTTTCCGAGCCCCTTTTCTAACGAGGCGTAAGCGGTAAAGACGTAGCCGAAGGCAACGCCTAAGTTACGTTGAACTGTGGAATCGCTTAAGTCGCGTTGCCAACGTGAAATCGGCAATTTTTCAGAAAAGTGCCGCAAAAGCGCTGTGGCAATACCGAGATTGCCTTCGGCATTTTCAAAGTCGATAGGGTTGACTTTATGGGGCATCGTGGAACTTCCCACTTCGCCTGCGCGAAGCTTTTGCTTAAAGTACCCTAAGGAGATGTAGGCCCAAATATCACGCGCTAAGTCGATAAGAATTGTGTTTGATAACGCGATGGCATCAAAAAGTTCCGCCATATAGTCGTGTGACTCAATCTGCGTTGTATGGGTATTAAAGTGGGCGCCTAAGCGATTCTCAACGACGCCTTTGGCGAAGGCCTCCCAATCAAAATCAGGGTAGGCAATCATGTGGGCATTAAAGTTACCCACGGCGCCATTCATCTTTGCGAGAATTTCGACTGACTCAATCGCTTTTTTCGCGCGCTCTAAACGTACGGTAAAAACAGAGAACTCTTTACCGACTGTCGTAGGCGATGCCGTCTGCCCATGCGTGCGAGAAAGCATCGGAACGTCAGCCCAACGATGCGCATCTTCACGCAATTTTGCAATCAGCGCGTCGAGTTTGGCTAGAAGTGCCTTACGTCCCTCAAGAAGCATTAAGGCATAGCTTGTGTTATTGATGTCTTCGCTCGTGCAGGCAAAGTGAACGAATTCGCTTTCGCTTGCGAGTGTTGCATCGTGCGCGACTTGGGCCTTAATCCAGTATTCAACGGCTTTTACGTCGTGGTTGGTGGTCGCTTCGATTTCTTTAATCTCGGCGCAATTCTTTGTCGTAAAGTTTTTATACAGATTACGCAGGAATTCGGCATGTTCACCACTGATTGGCAAAATGCCCTCTAGACCAGTTTCCGAAAGTGCGAGAAGCCATTCGACTTCGACCTTAACGCGTGCACGCATAAAGGCGTATTCAGAGAAGATTTCTCGCAATTGATCGCATTTGTTGGCATAGCGCCCATCCAATGGACTAATGGCTGTCAGTGTGGAAAGTTCGGACATAGGATTCTCACAAAAAAAGTGAATGACTTGTTAAGTTTAAAGGAGAACGGCTGAGCAAGGTTTGGCGAAAGCGGACTAAAAAATTGAGGGGCTCTAAGCCCCTCGTGCGATTACGGCATTTGAATCTGTGAGCCGCCCTGTGTTGGGGGAACGCCAAAGCCAGGGGTGCCTGGAGTGACAATCTTTGTTGCGGCCTCGCGACGCATCTCTTGAATCTTTTCGATGGTCTTTCGTACGCCTTCTTTGGCAGCTTCGCCATATTTGGCGACCGCCTCTTCGACGGTTGCGGCATCGATTTCAAAGGTAATCGGCAGTGGGCCCATTTGCGTCATGATTTGGACCTCACCAGAAAAAATCGGTTTTCTCGCAGGATCGGCTGCGCCACTGGCTAAAACAGGCGTCAAAATGCGGATTGTTCCCATCTTGCGGTCCGTGAGAATTTCCTCAGAATACAGATTGGCCGCGTCCATTTCGGCGTTAATTGAGTCGAGCTCAGACATTATTTCTCCAAATTAAAAAAACTGAGCGGCCCGAAATTTGGGCCGCTTAAAAATTGGGTCAAGACTAACGATAAACGATAACGGGTTTCTTCGAGTAGGCGAGTACGCGTTGGGTTTCACTACCGAGAATCAAAGCAGCAAGGCCTTTACGTCCGTGGCTCGCCATAAAGATGCAGTCGCAACCCTTTTGTTCCGCAGTGGAAATGATGGCTTCTGCGGGGGAAAAGTTCTTTGTCGCTACTGTCTCAACAGGAACGTCGTATTCTTCAACAATCCCACGGGCTTCCGTTAGCCTATCTTGAGCCAGTGCAAGCATACGTTCGTCATAATCGTCGATGGATTCCGGGCGATATTCGTTGACAGCCGCGTAGTTATACGGCTCAATGACGGTAAGAAGCGTAATCTTGGCCTCGAGGGTTTTGGCAAAAGATGCCGCGCCTTTAACAGCCGCTAGCGAAAGGTTCGAACCATCGGTCGGTACCAGGAAACTTTTATACATGACGGTCTCCGAAGTTGTTTTTACAAGTCCTATTTTAGGGCAAGTTTTCCTACTCGGAGCGTGAATTTTTATCAAAAAAAGCATGAAGAGAGGATTCATCCTGTCTTCGGTCTCAGTGAGAAGTGAAAATTCGGGCTTAATTTTCTATTTTTTCAGTAGTCTTCGTCTCTAAATCCTCACTCTTTTCTCTTCTTTTTGATTTCGCAAACCATGTAAAGAAAACAGGCACGAAAATTGTCGCGATAAAGGTCGCTGCAATCATGCCGCCACAGACGCCGGTGCCCATCGAGCGACGAGCCATAGCGCCAGCTCCGGTGCTAAAGACTAGGGGCAATACGCCCAAAACGAAGGCCAGAGACGTCATCAAAATTGGGCGAAGTCGCAATGAGGCGCCTGCTAGGGCGGCCTCTCTTGCGCTCATGCCTTCATGCATCTTGGCGCTAGCGAACTCCACAATCAAAATCGCGTTTTTCGCCGAAAGTCCAATCAAGACAAGCAATCCGATTTGGAAATAAATGTCATTGGGTGTCGAGCGCATTTGAAGTGCAACAACAGCGCCCAAGACGGCAAAAGGTACCGACATAATCACAGCAATCGGTAGCGACCAGCGCTCGTAGAGAGCAGCTAAGAGTAAGAACACAATGACCACACCAAAGCCAAAGGCAATCTTTGAAGAACTCCCGATACGTTTTTCGTGCCAAGCTTGTCCAGTCCAAGATATGCCATAGCCATCGGGCAAAAGCTCTTCGGCCATTTGTTCAACAAGAGCCACAGCCTCTCCAGAGCTAACGCCTTCTACGGCCGATCCCGAGAACATCGCAGAGAGATAGCCGTTATTTCTCATAAGGCTTTCTGCACCTGAAACTCGCTTTGTGGTAATTAGAGAGCCCAAGGGAATCATGTTTCCATCGGAGCTTCTTACCCAACAGCGCGATAAATCATCGGGACTCATGCGGTACTGGGGCTCGGCTTGCATAATCACACGACGAATCTTGCCGTTACGCGTGAAGTCGTTGATGTAGGTGCCTGAGAAAAAGCTCTGCAGTGTTGAGAAGACCGATTCGGTTGTCACTTTTAAGCGCATGGCTTTTTCTTCATCGACAGTGACTTCGATTACTGGGGCACTCGCACGCATCATGTGACGAACGCCCGTTAATTCCGAGCGCGCAGAAAGCGCGGCAATAAAGTCATCTGCGACGGCGTGCAACAAAACGGGATCGTCGTTACCGCGTGCTTGAATATAGCCGTTAAAGCCGCTGGAGCGGCCAAGTCCTCGGATTGGATTCGGTTGTGAGGCAACCGCCAGCGCCTCTGTTGACGTGTCGCCTAATTTTTGCAATTCGCGACGCAATTCAAAGGCGGTCTTCTCGCGCTTATCCCAATCTTTGAGTTTCAAAATGAACGTGGCAGCCGAGGCTCGAATATCGTTACTTTGCTGATCGTTACCAACCATCGCTAATATGCTTTCAACACCATCGAGTTTTTCTTCGATTAGGTGGCGCATCTTGTCGACTTCTTTTTCGGTGCGGTTAAAAGAAGCGCTTGAAGGAAGGTTAAAGGACATACGTAGGATGCCTTGGTCTTCCACGGGGACAAATGTTGTTGGTGTTGAAATAAGTAAGAAGTACACCGCCGCGCACACGCCGATAAAGACGCCAAGCGCACATTTGGTGTGATCTAAGAAAAATTCAACAGCGCGCAAATAAAGGGTGCCTGTCTTTTTAAGAAGACGATTGACAGTGTCAAATACGCAATTCTTAGCTGGGGGTTTCCCTGTGAGCAGAATCGCGCAAAGCGCTGGCGTAAGAGTTAAAGCGACAAAACCAGATAGGCAGACAGCCACGGCAACAGTAACAGAGAACTGACGATACAGTTCTCCTGCCATGCCTCCTAAGAAGGCAACGGGAATAAAAACAGAACTCAGCACAAGAACGATAGCAACAAGAGCGCCAGAGACTTCATGCATAGCGGTCTTTGCCGCTTCTCGTGGCTTCATGCCATTGCTAATGAGTCGTGAGACGTTTTCAAGAACAACAATCGCATCGTCAACAACAATACCAATGACAAGCGTCAACGCAAAAAGTGTGAGCGTATTAAGCGAGAAATTAAAAACCCAAAGGCCAGCCATCGTGCCAATCAAAGAAACGGGAACCGAGAGCATCGGAATGAGCGTGGCGCGCCAATTCTGCAAGAATAAAAAGATGACGATTAAAACAAGCAGTCCCGCTTCCAAAAGTGTTTTTAGCACTTCGCGCAAAGAAGCGTTAACGAAAACAGTTGTGTCATCGGTAATCGTGTGGGTGATACGGTTTTTGGGATAAAAGTGCGAAAGACGTTCCAATTCTGCTTTAACCACTTTCGAAACGGCGACGGCATTGGCTCCTGTCTGCAAAAACACAGCCAGTGTAATCGAGGGTTCTCCGTTAAAGAGATTGGACATTTCGTAGCTTCTGTTGCCCAATTCAACAGTTGCCACATCACGCAATCGAACAAGACGATTTTCGCTATCGGCCTTGATGATGATGGCGCCAAACTCTTCTGGTGTTAGAAGTTGACCTTTGGTGCGTGTCGTATAAAAGAGCTGTTGATCTTCTGTGGTTGGGGCAACCCCAATGCGTCCGGCTCCTCGTTCGTAGTTCTTATCATTAATCGCCGAATCAATGTCATCGGGTGTGATACCAAATTTAGCCATGCGCTGCGGATCAAGCCAAATGCGCATTGCGCCTTGTGAGTTACCAAAGACGCTTACGTCACCTACGCCAGGAAGGCGACGCATTTGATCGACCACATTAAGAAGAGCATAGTCGGCCATATCGACGCGACTCATCGATTTATCGGGCGACGTGTAGGCAACCATTAAGAGGGTTTCTTCGTCGTGCTTACGCACACTGATGCCGTCTTGTTGAATTTTCTTTGGGAGTCGTTTTTCGACTGTTCTTACGCGGTTATTGATTTCAAGAACCGCATCGTTGGGGTCAGTGCCCACATCGAAAATGCATGAGATACGAACGTTACCGTTAGAGCGAATACTTGTGTTGTAGTAAAGAAGCCCTTGAATGCCCGAGAGTTGGTCTTCGATAGGGGCAGCAACGGTGCGAGCAAGAACTGTTGCGTTAGCGCCATCCCATGATGTTGATACGTTGATAGCAGGAGGCGCAATGTTTGGATACTGTGAAATCGGTAAAACACGAAGGGCAATGAGACCGGCGAGAACAATCAGAATCGACAGGACAGAAGCGAAGATGGGGCGACGAATGCAAAATTGACTGAGCATATTCGACTCCGCTTTCTAGGGTTTTGTCTCGGAGTTCACTTTGACGGTAATGGCAGTTCCATCGCGCAAACGTTGAAGTTGGTCAACGATGACCGCGTCGCCTTCGCTAAGACCTGTGAACACAATCCAATCGGTTTCGTGCCAAGAGCCCACAGTAATTGCACGTGCGTGAGCTTTCCCATCGCTAGCGACAAAGACTTGATAGCTGCCGTCTGGGAGTTGCTGAACGGCACGCTGCGGGACGCGATAGACATTCGGCAAAGTATCAATGGCAAGCTGCACGTTCACAAGTTGCCCAGGAACAAGCCCTGAATTCGGGGCAATTGTGGCCCTTAGAGCTCGCGTAGCAGTGGAAACGTCGATTTGCTGAGAGACGTAGTCGAGTTTGGCCTCAACCTTTTTGCCCGAAGCATCAAAAAGACGCACTGCGTTATGAAGACTAACCGTGTTATGGGCGAGGTCTTTTTCCGAAAGTTGGAACTTCACGCGCAAATTTTCAGGTTGCGTTAATTTGGCTAAGAGTGTGGAACTTGCGTTAACGAGAGTGCCTAAATTGACTTCAGCACGGCTTGCAACGCCATCGGCGGGCGCTTTCACGCGTGTGCGATTGACATTGACTTGTGCATCAGAAACATTGGCGAGAGCCTTTTCAAGTTGTGCCTGAGCGACTTTTTTGGCTCGAATCGCATCGTCGCGTAATTTTTTACTGGTGGCGTTGGCTTTGTAAAGAGCCTCAAAGCGTGATGCGTCGGTTAGAGCATTTTCTAATGTGGCACGCGCTTCTTTTGCCGCAGCTTGCGCTGACCGTAATGTGGCGACATAGGGTGCGTCGTCTAAGATAAAGAGTGTGTCACCTGCTTTAACACGTTCGCCTTCTTTGTAGGTAATGGCTTGAAGTGTTCCTGAAACTTGAGCGCGAATCTCACTTTCTTGAGCGCCTTCGGTTTGGCCAAGTGTTCGGACCCAGAGCGTCTCGGTACTCGGATTGACGCGAACGGTTGTTACGGCAATAGCGGGTTTTGCCTGAGATTTGGATGAATTGGAATCGCCACACCCTGTTTGTGGGCCAAAAAAGAGAACTGCAGACAAAATCAGTAGGCTTGTGCGAACAGGTCGGCTTGAGAATCGCATAGGGTTTCCGCTCAAAATCAATGTAGAGAAGTCGGTCTCAAAAATTACTCTGCCAAAGCGATTCACGTCGCCGACTTCCGAGAAATGTCCGTTAAAGAATGTAACGAATTGTATATTCTTCGGAGCTTATCGCTGTTTTTTCTTAGGGATTCTACCGACGCACTTTTCAATTTAGAGCGGAGCCGTTGCCTTTTTTAGCCACTCACACGCCTCGGAATCCAAAAGCGGAGAAAGTTTTTCGAAAACGTAGGCGTGATAGTTATCGATCCATTGACGTTCAAACGTACTGAGCCTATCGACTGCGATAAGAGAACGGTCGTAAGGGCACAGGCTCAAAGGTTCAAAGGTTAAGAAATCCGTTTCGTTAAAGCGACAGGGTGTCACAAGGTTTTCAATCCGCACCCCCCAAAGGCCTGCGCGATAAACGCCAGGCTCATCGGAAAGAACCACACCTTCGACGAGTTTTGTCGCTTCTGTGGCAGGCGTTCTTGGCGAAGAAGATAGGGGTGCCTCGTGCACCGAAAGGAAAAATCCCACGCCGTGCCCCGTGGAGTGACCATAATCAAGACCATTTTCCCAGAGAGGTTCACGCGCAAAGCTATCAAGGCGACCTGCATGTAGACCGTTTGGGAATCGCACAGAAGAAAATGCAATATGGCCACGCAAAACGGCTGTGTAGTCGTTACGCATTGCGTCGGGAACCTCTCCTAGGGCAATCGTTCGTGTGATATCGGTTGTCCCTTCGAGATACTGTCCGCCAGAATCGAGTAAAAGCATTGTTCCGCGTCTTAATTCGGAAAACGTTTCTTTGGTCGGCGCATAGTGGCAGAGGGCAGCATTTTCTCCAAGGGCAGCGATGGTTTCAAAACTTAAATCAACACAGGTCGGTTCTTCAAGACGCAAAGCGCGAAGCTTTTCTGCCACGTCGTACTCGGTAAGCCTCTGGTTTTCAGAAAGACCTTTTTCAATCCACATAAAAAGCTTAACGAGTGCAACACCTTCAAATTGCATCGCCTGACGGATGGAAGCGATTTCCTCGGGTGTTTTCCGGCTCTTTAGCTTAGCAACAGGGTTCGCGTCTTTCAGTAGATTTAATTTGGAGAGCGCTTTGCTATATAGG
>CAVAQL010000065.1:0-7799 GCA_963590825.1 Bacteroides caccae
AAAGGGAATCATGGAATATTGCCTATTGGGTAAGGTTCAATGACTCCGAGTGGGTTGTCCGCACTCGGAGTCATTGAACCTTACCCAATAGGCAATATTCCATGATTCCCTTTTGTGCGTGTAGACGGTTTTCCGCTTCATCCCAAACAACAGATTGAGCGCCGTCAATCACAGAAGCACTCACCTCCTCACCGCGGTGGGCAGGTAAGCAGTGCATGAAAATCGCTTTGGGGTTAGCAACAGCCATCACAGCATCGTTAACTTGGTAGTTCGCAAAGTCGTGACGACGCTTCTCGTTTTCCTTTTCAAAGCCCATTGAGGTCCAAACATCGGTCGTCACAAGGTCAGCTCCCTTGGCCGCTTCCAACGGGTCGCGTGTGACGGTGTAATAGTCTCCTGCAGGAATTAACGCCTTATCGATGGGGTAGCCTTCGGGAATCGCTAATGTAATTTCAAAGCCAAGAATCTTCGCGGCTTCTAACCACGAATAACTCATATTATTGGCGTCTCCAATCCAAGCTACCTTACGGCCCTTAATCGAACCACGGTGCTCAATAAAGGTCATGATATCTGTCATGATCTGAACGGGGTGATATTCGTTCGTTAAGCCATTAATCACAGGAACGCAACTGTTTTTCGCGAACGCTTCCAAACGGTCTTGCCCGAAGGTACGAATCATCACAAGGTCGACCATGCGGCTAATGACACGAGCTGTGTCTTCGATGGACTCTGAACGACCGAGTTGTGAGCCTTGGCTTGTTAAGTTGATGACGTTACCGCCTAACTGATAAAAGCCTGTTTCAAAAGAGACGCGCGTGCGCGTGCTTGCCTTTTCAAAAATCATGGCAAGCACTTTCCCATGAAACGGCTCATAGGGAGTGCCCGCCTTTTGTTTGGCTTTAATCCAAAGGGCACGCTCGAGCATGTGTTCGAGCTCTTCGCTTGTGAAATCGGCTAACTTTAAAAAGTGACGTAATGCGCTCATCGTTATTCCTTCATTTCATCTTTCAGTGTAACTGTCATCGGATAGGTCCACGCGTCATCGCTAAAAGCGACCTTCGAAACCCGCGCTCCAATCGGGCACTGACGGCGCTTAAATTCTGCGCGATGCGTCATTGTGACGATTCTCTCCACAAGTGCCTTATCAAAACCTTTCTCGACAATTTGAGAAACGGGTAAACCTTCATCAACATAAAGTCGCAACACGGCATCGAGTGTCGCATATTCAGGAAGACTTTGCTGATCGGTCTGTCCTTCACGAAGCTCAGCCGAGGGGGCACGATTGATAATGCTCTCGGGAATTACTTCGTGGCCCTCCTTAGCGTTACGCCAACGGCACAGGGCCCAGACATCGGTCTTGTAGACATCCGAAATCGCTTCAAAAGCGCCTGTCGTATCGCCATAAAGCGTCGCATAACCTGCGGCCGATTCGCTCTTATTGCTTGTGGCAATCACAAGACGTCCAAACTTATTGGCGTAGGCCATTAAGAGATTGCCACGGATGCGCGCTTGAAGGTTTTCTTCTGTGGCATCCCACCCTTTTCCAGCAAAATCCTCAGCTAATTCCTTACGGTATGCCTCAAAAAGCTCTCCAATGGGACGCACCGTGTAAGAGATTCCGAGGTTGCCCGCGAGTTTCTTCGCTTCCGTAAGACTTAAATCGGCTGTAAAGCGTGTGGGCATCATCAGCGCGTGTACGGCCTCTTTACCTAACGCATCCGTTGCAATCGTGGCAACCAAAGCGCTATCAACACCGCCTGATAGACCAATCTGCACAGCGTTAAAGCCATTTTTCTGAACATAATCCCGAAGCGCTAAACGAAGAGCCGTATAAAGCTCTTCGAGGTCCTCGAATTTCGGTAAAGGCACTTCTTTTGTTAAGGCCAAATCAACCGTTTGGAAATCCTCTTTGCAGTTAGCAAGGGCTGCAATGCAGCACCCCTTGCCGTTGAGAGCAAAGCCCCGTCCATCAAAGACATATTCGTCTGCGCCGCCAATGAGGTTCGCAAAGAGAACAGGAATCTCGGCCTTTGTTGCGGCTTCAGAAATCACCTTTTGGCGAATCTCAGGTCTACCACGACGGAAAGCGTCAGCTGCAAGAATAAGAGCGGCCTCTGCGCCCCGAACCTTTAAATCGGTAACGGCTTCAGTAAGACCCTCTAAGCTTGTGAGAACACCCAATTTGGTTCCTGCAACTTCGAGAATCTCGCCTGAGACAACGAGGCGCGTTTTTCCTGAATCAACAAAAACGAGCCCTGGAATCATTCCAAAGAGAGCTGGAACTTTGAGGTTTGTCACTAGATTTGCGAGCGCCTCTTTCTGACGCAGTAAGAACTCCGCGCGCCGGCTATAGGAGCCCACGGGGTAGCCACTTAAGGCGCCAAGAGAACTCACTAGGAGGGAGGCTCCCTTTTCCTGCGCTTTAAAAGAAGCCTTCAAAATTTTTGAAGCATTACTCTGGAAAGCGCCTCTTTTGGCGTTGATTTGCAAGATTGAAATGCTTACCATAATGCTTTTTCCTTTCCCAAATCCATAAAGATTCGGGAATTTTAGCGACAGCCAGTCAGTGAAGGAGTAGTTTCGTGAGTTTTGAATCGGCAAAGGCTCAATTAGAGCAACACGACTTAGGAGACAGAATCCGCATTTGTACTGAGCCGACCCCAACCGTTGCAACGGCCGCTGCCGCTCTTGGCTGTGCTCCAGGCAATATCGCGAAAACTTTGGGATTTTTGGTTAACGGAGAACCCGTTCTTGTCGTCGCGGCTGGAGACGCTCGGATCGATAACCACAAGTTCAAAACAACCTTTCACGCTAAGGCAAGCCTGATTGCACACGAACAGGTTGAACTCTACACAGGCCACCCCATGGGAGGCGTTTGCCCCTTTGGCGTCAAAGAGGGCTGCCAAGTGTATTTGGACGAATCCCTAAAGCGCTACACAAAGATATTCCCTGCCTGCGGATCGAGAAATAGCGCTGTCGAACTCACTCTCGACGAGTTAGAAGCAAGTGCTGAGGCTCTCGGTTGGGTTGATGTCTGCAAGAATCCCGAAAACGCTTAACTACGCTTTTTCGTCCTCTGCGTCTTCTTCATCAAAGAGCCCCTCTTCGGCCGAGAGCATTGATGCCGCCAAGCTAAAGGCGTCTGTTGTGTGGCATTCAATGGCTTTAGGAAACCCCTCATCGATTAGGCGCTTCAATGTACGGTCGTGATTTGTGATAGCGATACCACTTTTAAGCCACTCATAGGCGCCAGCGACGACGGAAACCGCTTTTTTAATCACATCGATTGCCCCCGTGCTCGTAATCAAAATAACGGGAGTCTCTTCTTTAATCCCTTTTTCTAGGGCCTTAATTTCCCAATCACGAAGCCTCAGTGGAATCCGCTCATAGACACAGAGCTTTTCAACAACAGTGCCTTCTTCTTGAAGCTTCTCAGCGAGCCATTCGCGACCCTCTTGCGCTCTCAAAATCAAAAGATGTTTTGGAAATCCCGTGCGCTTTATCTCTTCAAAAAGAGCTTCACTTCCTGCCTTTACTGAAGATCCCGTAGGATAAATAAGATTGACCTCGTTGCCCCATTTACGGCGAATTGCCTGGGCTGTTCCCTCTCCGACACAGTAAACCTTTATGCGCTTTGGAATTCGTGTTAGAGAGGCCCGAGAATAGGCAACAGCAACAGGGCTTACAAAAAAAAGAGCATCTACTCCCCTTAAACTCGAGAGCCGTTCTTCAATTTCACCACGGCCTTCTTTCGGGCGCTCAAATGAAAACGCTGGCCAAAACCAAGTTCTCTCAGAAGGAAGCTCACACAAAATATCGGCCGCTTCTTCAACAGGGCGTGTCACGATTAAGCGCTTTGTTTTTTTCATTGCTCACTCGCGCGAAGCACTTCGTTTAACAAATCGTCAGCACCTAGGCTTCGCAACGCATTGACCACTTCATTGGCAAGTTCTAGTGGTTTTTCTATTGAGCCCTCAAGAGAGGCCGACAGCGTTTCCCCTGTCTTGTGGTTACCAACAAGAGCCCTTAAATAAAGGATATCCTCGCTCACGACTGTCGCGTACGCGGCTAGCGGCACCTGACAAGAACCCCCTAAGGCACGACTCACAGCGCGCTCGGCTTCACAAGCGGCGCGCGTTTTTGCATCATTTAAGAAGGAAACTGCATCAAGCGTTTGACTATCGCCCCCTCGCACTTCAATGCCAAGAGCGCCTTGCCCTGGAGAAGGAAGACTCACATCAGGATTAATCCACGCACGAATACGCTCGGCAAATCCGAGGCGCTTTAAACCCGCTCCTGCCATCACAAGAGCGTCGTATTGCCCTGCGTCTAATTTGGATAATCGTGTTCCCACATTACCGCGAACTGACTTTACCGTAAGCTCGGGGTAGTGGCTACGAATCATCAATTCTCGCCTTAAGCTTGAAGTCCCGACCACAGCGCCTGCAGGCATCGCATCAAGCGAAGCAAACTTAGAACTTACGAAAGCATCCCGTGGATCCTCGCGTTCGGTAATTGCCGCTAAGACAAATCCCTCGGGCAGTTCCATCGGAACATCCTTAAGGGAATGAACGGCAAGGTGAGCCTCGCCGCGAAGCATGGCTTCTTCAAGCTCTTTGACAAAAAGGCCCTTGCCGCCGACTTTCGAGAGCTTCTTATCGAGGATCTTGTCGCCTCGCGTTGTCATGCCAAGAAGGTTTACTTCGCAATCTGGGTCGTGGTCTCGTAATAATGCGGCAACGTGCTTGGCTTGCCAGAGAGCAAGCGCGCTTTCTCGTGTTGCAATAACAATAGATTTCTTATTCATTTGAACGGTTCCCTAAGGTAGAAGGGATTCTAATGAATCGGTTTTGCTTTAAGTGGAAGAAAAAAAGAGCTGACCCCCAAAAGGTAAGAGGCGAAGTCTCGTTGATTTTTGCCTCTTGCGCGTCTAATCTAACGAAAACTTGAAACTAGGACTCTAGAGGAAGGGAAAAATCCCTCTTTTTCTAGTGCAATCGAAAAGACTTTACCTTATAAGAGGATTCGTTATGACAGACGAACACATTCACTCCGATGATCCACTGCATGCCAAAAAAGAGGCGTGGTCAGGACGCTTTTCTGAACCTGTTGCCGAATTTGTCCTTCGCTACACGCAATCCGTGAGTTTTGATAAACGCATGGCCGAAGCCGATATCGCCGGATCAATTGCTCACGCAACGATGCTCGAGCATTGCGGCATCTTGAGCGCTCAAGACCTCGCGGATATCAAAAAGGGTATGGCGCAAATCTTAGAAGAAGTTCGTTCGGGTAAATTTAATTGGCAGCTTGAGCTTGAAGACGTGCATCTTAATATTGAAGCACGTTTAACCCAGTTAATTGGCGATGCGGGTAAGCGCCTTCACACGGGTCGCAGCCGTAACGATCAGGTCGCAGTCGACATCCGTCTTTACCTAAGAAAAGAAATCGACGCGATTGTGAAACTTATTGGCCAGTTGCAAGAAGTGCTCGTCGGTCAAGCCAAAAAAGAATACAACACCGTGATGCCTGGGTTTACGCATATGCAGGTGGCACAGCCCGTTACGTTTGGCCACCATATGCTTGCCTACACGGAAATGTTTGAGCGCGATAGAGAACGTATGCTTGATTTACGCCATCGTGTCAATCGCCTCCCATTGGGCGCTGCCGCTTTAGCTGGGACCACCTATCCAATTGACCGCGAATACACAGCCAAACTCCTCGATTTCGAAGCTGTGGCACAGAACTCACTTGACGCCGTAAGCGATAGAGACTTCGCGATTGAATTTACAGCCGCGGCAACGCTCTTGATGGTTCATATTTCCCGCTTATCTGAAGAATTGGTTCTTTGGATGAGCCAGCGCTTTTCCTTTATTCGCTTACCCGATCGCTTCACAACGGGTAGCTCAATCATGCCGCAAAAGAAGAACCCCGATGTTCCTGAAACAGCGCGCGGCAAGTGCTCTCGTGTCGCAGGCGACTTGATTACGCTGACGATGCTAATGAAGGGACTTCCCTTGGCCTATAACAAAGACCTCCAGGAAGATAAAGAGCCGCTTTTTGATGCTATCGATACAGTCAAAGACACCTTGCGCGCTTTCGTTGAGATGATTGAGGGAACCGAGATTAATCGCGCCGCTATGCGTGATGCCGCTCGTGCGGGATACCCCACTGCCACAGACTTAGCCGATTATCTCGTTCGCAAGGGAATCCCCTTCCGCACCGCGCACGACATTGTTGGTCGCGTTGTGCGTAAGGCAAGCGAAGAAAAGAAAGATCTTTCTGAAATTAGTCTTGACGAATTTAAGAGCTTTAACCCAGCAATCGAAAAAGACGTCTATGACGTTTTAACACTCGAAGGCTCTCTTGCCGCACGTGACCATTTGGGTGGAACAGCGCCCAATCAAGTTTTAAAGCAAGTGGCTCGCTGGGAAAAGATTCTCAAGGCTCGTAACGAAGCCAAATAAAAGTGCACTGCCTTTTTCGTGGTTTTACGCCACAAAAAGGCTCTCGCTAAAAAACCATGAGCGAGAAAGACACCACCAAGCCCAAGATTCCACGCACTGTGTGGGTTTTGGGCTTTGTAAGTTTATTGATGGACGTCTCCTCTGAGATGATCCACGCCATCTTGCCGCTATTTATGGCACAAACTCTAGGGGCAACGGCATTTTGGATTGGTCTCACAGAAGGCGGAGCCGAAGCCATTGCGCTTCTTGGTAAAGTCTTTTCAGGAGCACTCGCTGACCGCTTTAGAAAGCACAAGCTTCTCATCTTTCTTGGTTACGGCTTAGGCGTCGCCTCCAAACCCTTCTTTGCTATTGCCAATAGCGTTGCCGCCGTTGTCTTCGCGCGCTTTTCCGATCGCGTCGGGAAAGGCCTTCGTGGTGCACCACGCGACGCGTTAATTGCCGATATCACCCCAAAAGAAAGCTTAGGGGCCGCTTACGGATTGCGCCAAGCGCTAGATGCGGCAGGCGCCTTTATCGGGCCACTGATTGCCGCAGGGCTTTTGTTCTTTTTCGCGCTCGATATGCGCACGGTTTTCTGGGTTGCGTTTATCCCGGGGTTGCTCTGTTTAGCGCTCATTCTCTTCGGGGTAGAGGGAAAGGAAAGTGGCTCTACCACTATTAAGCATCACTTTGAGAAAGAAAAATTTTTAGCCCTCTTAAAACTAAAGAGCCCTCTATGGCGCTTTGTTGTGCTCCTTGGCGTACTTTTTTCTTTAGCGCGATTTTCAAACGCCTTCATTGTGCTTTGCGCATCAAACGCGGGGATTGCTAACGCCTTTATCCCGCTTGTGATGGTGGCGATGAATCTTGTATTTAGCGCCGCTTCCTTTCCCTTCGGTAAATTGGCTGACCGTCTAAATCCCGAGAAACTTCTCGTCGTTTCTCTTACGCTACTTGTTGCCTCTGATCTTGCGTTTGCGCTTTTCGGCAACCTCACAGGCATTGGACTCGGCGTTTTCTTTTGGGGAATGCACTTAGCGTCCTCTCAAGGTGTCTTTTCTTTGATTATCGCAAGAGCCGCCCCCGAGAACTACCGCGCGAGTGCCTTCGGTGTCTTTAACTTCTTTTCTGGAATTGCGCTTTTATTGGCTGGAGTTTGCGCAGGTCTCTTTTGGGATGCGTTTGGACCCGCAGGAACATTTCTTTTTGGTGCGGTAATTGCGCTTGTGACGCTTATCCTTACCCTCGTACATGAAAGCCGCACAAAGGCGGCTTTATAGGGAGTCTTTATAAGAGCGGCTTCTAAAAATCTAGGTCAAAACCAAAGAAATAAATCACAACAAGACCAAAGAC
>CAVAQL010000066.1:0-7535 GCA_963590825.1 Bacteroides caccae
CCATGATGTCGTGCAAATAAATCGTTTGGAAAATGTTTTCTAAATAGAGGAGTTGCGTTTCCCGTTTGGCATTAACGGTTTCAGGAAAGCCTCCAAAGTGAAGGTAGTCCATAAATTGACCGATAAGGAGCGCCTCATTTTTTGTTGAGGCCACGTTTTCCTCATACGGCAATCCCTTGGCTCGCAAGAACTCAGCGAAGCTCAGTGTCGTAATCGGGATGGTAAAGTAGCGACCTCCCAAGAGAGAAGCCACGTCAGTGCTAAGCATCTTGGCGTTGCTGCCTGTGATAAATGTCGTCATCTTTTCATCAGCCATGCGGCGTGCAAACTTTTCCCACCCATCAATGATTTGGATTTCATCAAGAAAAAGAATGGGGCGACTCGTTGCTCCTCTTCTCGCGTAGTGCGCTTTAAGCAAGCGATTAAAGTCAGTGAGCTCAAAGCCAATGAGTCGCTCGCTTTCAAAGTTGATGTAGATGAGGTTTTCCCAATCTGCACCATTTTTCACGAAATCGTGCATCACTTGAAAGAGCCAATAGGATTTCCCAGCGCGCCGCAGCCCCACGGCAACGCAGTTAGCAAAGTCAGGAGTGGCGATATCGCGACGAAAAAACTCGATTCCTTTGACGAATTCGCGATTGTCGGCGATGATGTTTTGCAAGGTAGAAAGTTCGATCATGACAATTGGCCCTCGGTTCGATAAGGTAATTATGGCAGATTTTGTTTAACAAACTAAACAAAAATCATATAAATTTGTTTAATAGACTAAACAAAAATGAGACAAGGAAAATGGGCTAAAAAAGAAAATTGGCTGCGAGTAGCCGCAATCGTTCGCTTGGAGAACCCCGTATAATTCGACTCCTTCTTTTTTGATATGTCCTTTTTGTTTTTAGGGCATTTCTCTATTTCTATTTTTCGTTTTGTGTTATGAAAGTTTTGGTTGCTGTTAAGCGCGTTGTTGACTGCAATGTGAAGGTTCATGTCGCTGAAGACGGGAAGTCTGTCGAAACGGCCGCTCTTAAAAAGAGCATGAACCCCTTTGATGAAATTGCAGTGGAAGCGGCTGTTCAATTAAAAGAGGCAGGAAAAGCCACAGAAGTGGTTGCTGTGAGTATTGGCGAGGCAAAAGCCGCTGACACTCTTCGCACGGCTTTGGCCATCGGCGCCGATCGAGCCGTTCACGTTTTATTGGATGCGATTGTTGAGCCTTTTACGATAGCGAAGATTCTCGCGAAAGTCGCAGAGAAAGAGTCGCCCGATTTGATTCTTTTGGGTAAGCAGGCAGTCGATAACGATGCCAATCAAGTCTCCCAGATGCTTTCAGCGCTTTTAGCCTTTCCCATTGCGACACACGTTTCGCATATCGAAATTGATGGCAATTGCATCCTGGTTCGCTCTGAAACCGATGCTGGGGTAGCCGAGCTTAAGGGAGAACTCCCCACAGTCGTTTCCGCTGACCTTCGTTTGGCGCAGCCGCGCTACGTCACATTGCCGAGCATGATGCGCGCGAAAAAGAAGCCGATTGAAACGCTCGATGCGCAAAGTCTTGGCGTTGATTTAACGCGTAAGACTGAGATTCTTGAAGTGACAGAACCCCGTAAAGAACGAGCCGCTGAGAAACTCAGTTCAGTCGATGAATTGCTCGAGCGACTTATTGCCGATAAGAAAATTGCACGGGAGGCCACCAAATGAGTGTTTTAGTTGTTGCAAGTAACCCTGCAGAGCTTCTTGGTACTGTGACGCGCTCTGTTGTGCGTGCCGCAAGTGCCATTGGCTCTCAAGTTGACCTCTTGGTTTTCCCGCAGGGAAACAGTGAGGCGATGGCAAAAGCCAAAACGATTTCTGGTATTTCCCGTGTGCGTCTCGTAAATGATGCCCTTACCGCGCCAGAGCATATGGCTGAAGTCATAAAGACGCTACAAAGTGAATACACACACATTTTCTTTTCTGCGACGGTTTTCTCGAAAACGGTGATGCCGCGCTTGGCGGCACTTTTGAATGTGCCTGCGCTTTCTGAAATCACAGAAGTCGTATCCGCCAATACCTTTAAGCGTTATATCTATGCGGGAAGCCTCTTGGCAACCGTGAGAATTGATGCAACCCCTGTTGTGGCCACAGTGCGGCAAAGCGCATTTGAGCCCGTAGAGGTTTCTTCAAACGAAGTGGCAACAGAGGCCCTTAACGCTACAGGGTCATCACGCACATTTACGCTTACGGGTTCCCAGTTAACTCGTCAGAGTGACTCCGTTGACTTAGAAAGCGCCAAGATTGTCGTGAGTGCCGGGCGCGGTGTCATTGACGAAGAAGGCTTTAAAGCAGCAAAAGCACTAGCGGAGAAGCTTCACGGGGCGATTGGCTCGACCCGCGCTTTAGTGGATGCGTTCATTGCTCCAGCGGACACGCAAGTGGGACAAACAGGAAAAATTGTGGCGCCTGAGCTTTATCTTGCCTTTGGCATCTCAGGCGCAATCCAGCATCTAGCGGGGATGAAAGACGCGAAGACCATCGTTGCTATCAATAACGATCCGGAAGCGCCGATTATTGAAGTCTGTGACTACTGGTTAGAGGCCGATGCTGTTGAGACCATCAAAGAGATGATGGCAAAACTCTAACGTAAGACGAGGGCGGCTTTTTCAATAAAGCCAGAGGGTTGATAGGTCATTTTTGAGTACCGAAGACCCTCATCGCCTAAGTCTTGTTCGCGGTTAATAAACCGGAAACTTTCGGGAATTCCAAACTCGGCAAAGTTTTTGACGATTGTTGGATAAACGCCTCGGTATTCGGGAAGTCCCTTCTCGATGTGCACAACAAAGTTTTCCGTATCAATCGCAGATCCAAAGTCGTAGGCCACAAGTTTCCCATCAATAAAGAGTCCCCCAGCACGAATCGAATCGTCAAGTGCCCAAAGACTGAGCATCCGTTCAATGGCACTATGTTCGAGCTCTAAGGACGTATCTTCAGGGGACTCTTTAAGCCACGTTGCGCTTAAATCAAGAATGATTGGCGCATCCTCTTTTGTGAGGTTGCGATAGTCAACGCCATAAAGGCGCTCATAGGCGTTTAAGTGGGAGCGCTTTTTATGCAGTTTCCGCCCTTCAAATTTGGCAAGCGCTTCCCGCTCATAGAGGTATTCGTCTTGATCGCGTGTGGGAGTGAAGTCTAAGACGCGGCTAGAGTTTTCTTTGATTGACTGGGCTAAGGGTAGGGGAATTCGTTCAAATTGAGTTCCGGCCTCGAATTGAGAAAGCGCTTCATTCCAATTAACGTTTTCGGTGTTGCCAATTGGCATCCAAAGAGTCGGGGTTTTGCCTTTTGTTTTACGAATCCAAAAGAGGTTGTGCCCCACGGCGCATTCAAGACCATAGGCTTGAGCCCAGCCAAAGAGATTGACAAACGTCGTATCTGCTGTCCGAAATTTTGCTTGGGCCCAATAGGATTTCCAAGTCGCGAAATGCTCAAGCGTGATGGGGGTAAATTGCATAGCTCTTTAGTTCGTATTTTTTTAAGGGTCAGATTTTAGTCGCAAGAGGTCCAATTCAAGGAGAATCTTTCGTAACGAGATGCTAACTTTAGTTAAGAATGACCCGCATAAAGAGCATCGCTAAGAGGCTATTTACAAAACCAATGACCATCATAAGAGGGATGTATTGGTTCTTTAATCCAGATGTGGCAAGAATGCGTCCTACAAACTGTAGTTGCGATCCCATCAAGAGGACGCCAGGCAAAAGAATGGCAACGTGATTGGGAGTCAAAATCTCAGCACTTCCCATCGCAGCGATAAGGCCGATGGCGCCCGCAGCACTTGCCCAAGCGGTTATAAGGACGGCGAGCGCTTCTCCAGGAAGCCCTAAGATTGCCATCAGAGGCGTAAATGTCGAACCAATCCAATTAAGAAGCCCCGAAGTCTTCAAAACCTCGATTAAGACAAAGGCAGCAATGATTGCCGGAAGCATGTACTTTACGGCAATTGAGAGTCCCTTTTGCATCCCAGAAATAAAGCAATTTACGGCGTTCATGGTTCACCTTTACGCTTTAAGTAAAGGCGCACGAGGTTGGCACCAACGAGTTTAAAAAGGAGGACAACGAGTAGGGGAACAAGGTAGTTTATTGGCAGCAAAGAAAAAAGGACGCTTGCGACAGTAAGGTAAAAAACGACACTCGCTCCAGAACTGAATTCAAAGGCGCAAAGAATCGTGCGTTCTTTTTCGGTAGCCATTTCGTTATCGACGAGCTCTCGCGTGGCAACGGCTCCCGCATCAGAACTCATAAGGCTTGCGATGATTGCGACAGCACTTCCCCCGGGAACCCCCATTAGAGGCCTTAAAACGGGCGTCAGAAGCGCCTGAGCGGCTTTTAAGGCACCAAGGTGTGTTGCGACCTCAATGACGCCCACGGCAAGCATGAGGCTCGGAATAAAAGAGGCGGCATAAAGGAAAGCTCCTCGCGCCCCAGTGCCGCCGACACCTAGAAAAGTGGTTGTTTGGGAAACCTCCCCAAAGCGCCCGACAAGGGTGGCGTAGTCTAAAAATCCCCACGCGGGTCCCAAGTTTTTCGCAATGCCTGAGAAAAACACAATCAAAAAGAAAAGCGCAACATAAGAAACAAAGCGGGGTTTCGTAGCCCCACTTTGATTTGTCTCTTTTTTTGAAGTTTCTCTATTGGAAGCCACGGTCATTTGCGACCTGTGGAACCAAAGCCAGAAGTGCCTCTGTCGCTTGCTTTAAAAGTGTCGACTAGGTCGAATTTGGCTTGGACAACGGGAACAATCACAAGTTGCGCCAGACGCTCGAAAGGCTCCAACGTAAAGGGTGCATTTGAGCGATTCCATGTCGAAATCATGAGTTCGCCCTGATAGTCCGAATCAATGAGGCCGACGAGATTACCGAGAACAATCCCTTTTTTGTGCCCTAAACCGCTACGCGGGAGAATCACTGCCGCGTAGTTGGGGTTCGCAAGATAAATGCTTAACCCTGTGTGAATAAGATGCGTCTCACTTGGATGAATCGTTAACGGGGCATCTATTAGCGCGCGTAGGTCCAATCCAGCGCTTCCCGCTGTGGCGTATGTGGGAAGGTAGGGCCTCATGCGCTCATCTAAAACGCGTAACTGAACGGAAATTTCACTCATTTCTTTAGATTCGCACTAAAAACAAAACCGCCAAAGAGGGTAAACATGCCAATCGGAATACAGGGTTCGCTATCCGTGAGAATCCCATAAGCAAGTAGCCCAATGCCCGCAATGACTAAAAAGCCAGCTAAGGCATAAAGCGCTTCAGGAGGAGCGCCGAATTTCTTTTTTGTGGTTTGAGAGTTTGGCGTTGCTGTTGCACCATTGGGCGCGGGATCATGCATCGCAGCCGATGGTTTTAATGCACCTTCGGGCTTAATTTTTCCGTTTTGGATGTCTTCGATGTACTTAACGTAATCCCCATTCGGGGGATCTAGAGCCATACGTTTTCTAGCCATGACTTCTCTCCAAAATTTCTGCGATGCGACCCACAAGTTCTCGGGCAATCTCTAACTTATCGCTCTTTTCAATCGTCACGCATTCTTTTGCACTTAAAAAGACGACGGAATTCGTGTCTTTCCCGAATGTTGCTGTTGCGTTATTCGCGACGATTAAATCAAGACCCTTATTCTGAAGCTTATTTAAGGCATTTCCGACGACGTTTTCGGTTTCAGCGGCAAACCCGACAACGCAACGGGGGCGTTTCTTACTGTGCGCGACAGATGTAACGATATCGGGATTGGCTTCGAGTTCAAGTGCGGGAACTGTGATGCCATCCTTTTTAATCTTTTGTTCGCTTGCCTCTTTCGGTCGCCAATCAGCGACGGCGGCAACGCCGATAAACGCATCAACGCCATTTAAGTTTTCTAGCACAGCATTTTGCATTTGAAGTGCAGTTTGAACGTGAAGAGCTTTCACGCCATAGGGGATAGCTAATGACGTAGGACCTGTAACGAGAGTGACTTGAGCTCCCGCTTCAAAGGCGGCCTTGGCAACAGCGTAACCTTGTTTGCCGCTTGAGTGATTGGTAATCGCTCGCACAGGGTCAATCGGTTCTACTGTGGGGCCAGCTGTGACAAGAACGTTTTTTCCGAGAAGGTTCTTTTTAGATAAAAGCGCCTCAAGCGCTTCAATAATTGTTGCGGGCTCAGCCATGCGTCCTGCGCCACACGCGCCGCAGGCAAGAGAGCCGCTTTCGGGGCCCACAAATGCCGCACCGTTTTCTTTTAAGAAAGCGACATTGCGTACTGTGGCGGGGTTACTCCACATCGCGCTATTCATCGCAGGTGCGTAAAGAACTGGCACAGTATGAGCAAGAAGAATAGCGCTTGCCAAATTGTCGGCGAATCCGCAAGCAGCTTTTGCAATCGTGTTGGCTGTTGCGGGGGCCACAACGATGGCATCGACTTTTTGTGCAAGAGTGATGTGGCTTAATCCGGCGGGTGCCTTGTCGATGCTAACGGCGTTTGAACTTAAGGCTTCAAGCGTTGCGGGGCCAATAAAAGACTGAGCCGACTGTGTTAAAACCACGTGCACTGTCGCGTCTTTTTTCTTTAACAGGCGCACGATTTCGCAAGCCTTGTAGGCGGCGATACTTCCTGTGACAATCAAAGTGATTTTTTTATTCTTTAATGGAAACACAATCTAACTCCGCAAAATGTGGCGAAAGTTTAGCGAGGTTTCTAAAAAAAGATGCGAGAAGGGTGCCTTTCTTCACGCTAGAGCCATCTTCTATCCGTTACTCTCAGAATTGGCATCGTGAGATGGCTCTATTGGCCGAGGTTGCATAAAAGCTCAGCCAAGTACTCTGTACAACTTCAAATCTTTTGCCAAAGAAACCGTTAGTGTTTATAAAGAGAAAAGTCTCTGTCAAGTGGGACTCTGCTTTTGGTGCCTTAATCTTAGGCATCTACTTGGGTTTTAAAGTAGTCCTTCAATGCGGCATGAGAAATAACCTGATTTATTTCTGTGTTTTTCCACGGCGGCTCTGAATGTGTCATGTTCCGCAGTTTCCACGCAGAAAATTGCCCACAAGAAACGTAGACCGCATCAAGAAGCTCTTTTTCTTCTTCACTAAATTTCTCGTAATCAATCTCTTTCGGGACAGGGATTCCTAGAACCCCGCATTCTTTATATTTTTGATAGAGAGCGGGTATGACTGGGCCGTGTTGCCAAGCGACAATCTCTTCATTAAAAAGCGGATGGTCATGCACAGCAAGGAAAAAAACCTTGCGCGTAATAAACAAGCTTTTGAAGTTTCAGATTGGAGATTGTGTCTCCTGCTTCCTCATCGCACTTCGAGAGAAAGTAGTCCGCCGCATCAAAACAAGAGAGCGTCATAGTTCCCTCCTTTAGAAGTTGTCATCGATTTTATCTAACTCTTGACCACTCGCCAGAAGTTGTTTCTTTCCACTCTTCTTCTTCGCCGGGTCGACCTGCACGGTAAACCGTTATTGTCCCGTCAGCGTGTTTCGTAATGCGAGAGACCTCGCCTTCTTGGATTGTCGGACCATAATAAGGCTCAACGC
>CAVAQL010000067.1:0-7361 GCA_963590825.1 Bacteroides caccae
GGGAAGACTCCCTCGGCGCACGATACGATTAACGATATCTTAGAAGCCCCAGACAGTGAAGAGCTTTTAAATTGGCTTGCCTCTCAACCTCTCGTACTCAACACAGAAGAAGCTCTTTTTGTTCACGCAGGAATTCCTCCGCAATGGACGCTTGAAAAGGCGCTTCATTTAGCCAAAGAAGCCTCCTTGGAATTAAGGGGGTCTGGCTGGAAAGAAGCTCTACAACACATGTACGGCAATGACATCTATAGCGATGCCCTCACAGGGGAGGCTCGTCTGCGAAGCATTTTGAATGCTTTCACACGGACACGTTTTCTGAAAAACGACCTCACGCCCGATTACAGCGTAAAAGAAGGCTTAGCGAAAATGCCCGCAGGCGACATTCCTTGGTTTGAAGCTCCCCGATGCGTGAAAAAAACCATCTGCTTTGGCCATTGGTCGATGTTAGGTCTTGTTCTGCGAAGCAACACGATTGCTGTTGACACAGGGTGCCTCTGGGGAGGGTCACTTTCTGCTGTGCGACTTTCTGATAAACGTCTTTACCAAGAACCGTGCCCCTGCTGGGCTCAGCCAGGCGCTTAATTACCATGCAAAAGAAACCAAAAAACGAAGAAAAACTTGCCGACACCATTCAAGTGCGCGGTGCGCGGCAAAATAACTTAAAAAATCTCAATCTCGATATCGAGCCCTACACGTGGACAGTGATTACGGGCCCCTCTGGATCGGGGAAGAGTTCTTTGGCATTTGACACCCTGTATTCAGAAGGACAGCGCCGTTACGTCGAAACCTTTAGCGCCTACGTCAGGCAATTTCTCGATCGACGCGACCAGCCCGATGTCGATAGCATTAAAGGGATACCGCCAGCGATTGCTATCAACCAAAGCAACGCCGTTCGCACATCCCGTTCGACTGTCGGGACGATGACAGAAATTAATGATCATCTCAAACTGCTTTTTTCTCACGAAGCCAATCTTTTCTGCAGCCAGTGCGGAGACTCCGTCAAGGAAAGAAGCGCCTCTGATATGTGGGAAGACATCAAGGAGCGGGCAGCTAGGTCAAACGACCCCCGTCTTGTCATCACGTTTGATGTTCTTTTTTCCAAAAAGCTCACGCGTGAATTTGTCCTTAATGCTCTTTCTTCGCAGGGTTTTACTCGAATTCACGCAGAAAGAAAAACGCGCCAAGGCACGCTTCTTTCTGTCACGGTTGACCGTTTTCGTGCCTCAAAAGTCGAGAGCTCTCGCGCCATTGAAGCGGTTGAGACAGCACTCAAAAGTGGTCGCGGCGATTACGCCAATAAGTTTTGTGTTCACGCTCTAACTGACGATGGTTCAGAAGCTTTGTGGCCCTATGCCACAGGACTTACCTGCGCGGCGTGCAACATTGCCTACTCGCAGCCGAGCTCAGCACTCTTTAGCTTTAATTCTCCGCTTGGAGCCTGCCCCGTTTGCCACGGATTTGGCCGAATCATCGACATCGATATGGATCTTGTCATCGATCCAAGCAAATCCCTAGAAAATGGCTGCGTAAAACCGTGGGCTAAAGGGAGTGCTTATGAAGATTGGCAAACCGCTATGGTGCGTTTTGCAAAAAAACACGGCATTCAATCGTACTGTAGTTTCGATTACCTAAGTGATTGGAAGAAGCAATGGATCATTGATGGGGATCCGCAATGGGATGGGAATTTTGCGACCCACTGGGCTGGAGTTCGACGCTTTTTTGACTACCTCGAAAGTAAATCGTATAGCTTACCAATTCGCGTATTGCTCTCACGGTACCGCACTTACAAAATCTGCCCAAAATGTGGAGGCTCTCGCGTCAAGCCCGCCGCCCTTTTGTGGCGTGTTGGAAGCCGCCAAACAGCCGACGCGGCTCTTGGTTCACGCCGACGTTTCTTGCCACCTGAGGCGCCTGGCATTAAAAAGAACATCCAAAACATTCCCGGCCTTACGCTTTACGACTTGATGCTTTTGCCGATTTCGGAACTGCAGAAGTTTTTCGAAGCACTTTCGACTGAAAAACTCGATGAGCCAGGCTCTCTCGTTGTCAATCAGATTCGGACGCGATTGGGTTACCTCATGAATGTTGGCTTAGATTACCTAACGCTCGATAGGCAAAGCCGCACACTTTCTGGCGGAGAAATTCAACGCGTCAATCTCACCACAGCGCTTGGCACCAATCTCGTTGACACGCTCTTTGTTCTCGATGAACCCTCTGTGGGGCTACACCCACGAGATATGGATCGCGTAAATTCGCTTTTGAAAAACCTCAGAGACGCCAGAAACACCCTCGTTGTCGTCGAGCACGATCCGCAAGTGATGGTTGCTGCCGACCGTATTATCGATATGGGCCCGGGAGCCGGAGAAAAGGGAGGCCAAATTGTTTTTGATGGAACACCACAAGAACTTCGCAAGTCAACTTCCCTTACGGGGCAGTATTTAAGTGGTAAAAAATCTGTCGCGGCCTCATTAAAGCAAACGCCTCCCAATAAGAAGACAAAGTGGCTCGAAATCCTCGGGGCAACAGAGCACAACCTAAAGAGCGTCGACGTACGATTTCCTCTTGGTTGCATCACGACCGTCACGGGTGTCTCGGGTTCTGGAAAATCCACCCTCGTTGTCGATACGCTTTTCCCTTTGCTTGAGCGCTACTTCGGGCGTGCGGCTCCGAAACCGGCCTTCGGATCGGTTCGAGGCCTTGACGAAATCGTCGATGTCCACCTCGTCGATCAAAGCGCCATTTCAAAAACAGCGCGATCGACACCTGCCATTTACGTCGGTGCCTTCGATGCAATTCGCAAAATCTTTGCCAACACCCAAAAGGCTTTTGTGCGAAACTACACAGTGGGCCACTTTAGTTTCAATTCTGTGCTCGGTCAGTGCCCGACCTGCCAAGGCTCAGGCTTTGAGCACGTGGAGATGCAGTTTTTAAGTGATGTCTATTTGCGATGCCCCGATTGCAATGGAAAACGTTATCGCCCTGAGATTCTTGAAGTCACCATCAATCGCGACGGAAAAAAAGAGCGCTCCATTGCCGATGTTCTCGACATGACCGTTTCTGAGGCAATTCATTACTTTGAAAATGACCTCGACATTGTCCAAAGCCTCACGCCACTTGAAGAGGTTGGACTTGGCTACGTAAAGCTCGGGCAGCCGCTACCGACACTCTCTGGCGGCGAAGCCCAACGCATCAAACTCGCTGGGGAACTCGCCAAATCCAAATCCATGTTTGCTGCCGAAAGGAATCTTTATATCCTTGATGAACCGACCACTGGTCTTCACTTTGATGACATCGCCAAGCTTCTTGCCGCCTTGCGTCGCCTCACGCAATCGGGAGCAACTGTCGTTCTCATCGAACACAACCTCGATGTGATTGATGCAAGCGACTGGGTAATCGATTTAGGACCCGAAGGCGGAGACAAAGGTGGCGAAATCGTTGCCACGGGAACGCCAGACGCGATTGCCAAAGAAAAGACGTGGACTGGTCTTGCCTTAGCTCGCTATCGCAAAACTCGTAAGAATCCCAAGCTCACGATGACTGGTTTCTTTGCAAAGCCCACTCCCGAGCCAAAACAGATGGGGCGTTCTTTGCAATCGGTTTGGCGCAAGGCACGCGTTGGCGACTTGGGTGTTTTTGGCGCGCGAGAAAACAACCTTAAGAATATCGATGTTGTTATCCCAAGAAGAAAACTTTCCGTCGTAACAGGAATTTCTGGCTCAGGAAAATCCACATTGGCCTTTGACGTCATCTTTGCCGAAGGGCAGCGCCGTTACCTCGAAACATTCAATGCCTACGCACGTTCGATGGTGCAACCCGCGGGCGCTCCCGATATTGATGCGCTTGTGGGAATCGCTCCGACCGTCTCAATTGAGCAACGTGTTAGCCAAGGTGGATACAAATCAACCGTGGCAACGCAAACCGAAATTCAACAGTACTTACGACTCATTTTCGCTAAGCTTGGCGTGCAATATTGCCCTGACTGCGACATCCCAGTTAAGCCACAAACGCAGGAGTCTATCTTTTCGTCGCTTTTGCGTAGTGCCAAAGGAAAAACCGTCACGCTCACTGCCCCCGTCGTCTACGAGCGAAAAGGCCAATACACAGAAATTGCTTCTCAGGCACGCAGTTCAGGCATTAAGCGCCTAAGAGTCGATAACGAATGGGTCAGCACAGAGAATTTTCCCGTGCTTTCTCGCTACACGCAGCACACAATTGAAGTTCCAATTGCCACGCTAAAAATTGATCAAGAAAACGAGGACGAGCTTCGGAACGTCATCGCGAAAGCGCTTTCTCGCGGCGATGGATTGATGAAAGCGTACTACCCCATGAAAGAGGCCTCTGGGGAAATCTTAGAAGAAGTACGCTCCTATTCCATTAAACGCGCTTGCCCCAAATGCAAACGAAGCTTTCCTGAGCCCGACCCACAGCTTTTTTCTTACAACAGTGCCTCAGGACGCTGCCCCATATGCAAAGGCACAGGAGCAATCTTCCGGTGGAACGCCTCTGATTACGATGAAAGAAAAATCCCCGAAAATGAAACGTCTTCCCTTTTCGTTTGCTGTCCTAGTTGCCACGGAGAGCGTTTAAATTCCATTGCGCGTGCTTTCCGATTTAAAAATTGGCACCTTGGAGAATTCACGGCGCTACCCGTTGAAAAGGCGCTTGATGTGCTTTCTTCAATCCAACTGAAGGGTCGTGAGAAAGCCATCGGTTATGCCCCGATTAAAGAAGTTATTTCCAAACTGCGCTTTCTAAAGGAAGTCGGCCTTGGCTACCTTTCTTTAGATCGCGGCGCGCCAACACTCTCAGGCGGGGAGGCTCAACGCATTCGCCTTGCCTCGCAACTCGGTAACAACCTACAAGGCGTTTGCTACGTTCTTGATGAACCAACGATTGGATTGCACGCCAGAGACAACGCTCGACTCATTTCGAGTCTTATCTCCCTAAAAGACAAAGGCAACACGGTCATTGTCGTCGAGCACGACGAAGACATGATTCGTCACGCCGATCACATTGTTGATATTGGGCCAGGAGCGGGAAGTCGCGGAGGATCCCTTGTTGTAGAAGGAACACTCAAAGAGCTCGCGTCCTGCAAAGAAAGTGTCACAGGACAATTTCTTAAACACCCACTTGCACACACAGGAATTGCTCGGCACCCCGTGCGCGCTAAAGATCGGGCCATTGTTGTTTCCAATGCGACAATGCATAACCTAAAGGAACTGACGGTGCGCTTTCCTGTTGGTCGACTCATTGCGCTCACGGGAGTCTCTGGATCGGGAAAATCGACATTAGCGCGCAGCATTCTTTTGCCAAACTTAAAAGCGGCTGTCGCTGCGCGACGCTCAAAAAAGGCTCCCCGTTTTGAACCCACGGACTGCGAATCTCTTTCGGGCTATAAAACCATTGAACGCGTGCTCGAAGTCGATCAGACACCCATCGGAAAGAACCCGCGCTCATGCCCTGCGACCTACATTAATCTTTTCACGCAAATTCGCACTCTCTTTGCAGAAACCACAACCGCTAAAGAACGCGGCTGGGGCGTCTCACGCTTTTCTTTTAATGTCGATGAGGGAAGTTGCCCAGTCTGCGCCGGGCAAGGTCAAATCTCGATTGCAATGAATTTTTTGCCGGATATGAGACAAACATGTGAGGCCTGCAAAGGGACTCGATTTAATGAAGAAACCTTAAGTGCTCGCTGGCACGGCTACTCCATTGGAGACGTCCTGCAAATGAGTGTTGATGATGCTCTCGATGTCTTCGGAACAAACGGTCCTATCGCCAATAAGTTACGCCTAATGCAAGACGTGGGACTTGGTTATCTGAAACTCGGGCAACCCTCGACAACGCTTTCTGGCGGCGAAGCACAGCGCATCAAACTCGTGAGCGAACTCGCAAAAGCAATCATATCCATTCGCACACATCGACGCCTTGAAACGTTCTACATTTTCGATGAGCCCACCGTTGGATTGCATATGGCCGATGTCAAGCGTCTAATCTCTGTTTTGCACACATTGGTCGACGCTGGGCACACCGTGCTTGTTGTTGAGCATAATTTGGATTTGATTGCCGAATCCGACTACGTCATCGATTTGGGGCCTGAAGGAGGAGACGCTGGCGGTACGATTGTCGGCCAAGGAGCTCCTTGGCAAATTGCCGAACTCCAGACACCAACAGGGATAGCGCTCAAAGAGTTCCTTCAAGCGCATAAGGAAACAAACGCTCCTTTGGAGAAAAAAGACTCATGAAAACATATCTTGTCGGAGGCGCTGTTCGTGACAACCTTTTGCGACTTGCAGGGGGCAACGTTCCCGCAGGTGACAAAGACTGGGTTGTCGTGGGTTCAAGCCCCGAAGAGATGATAAAAAAGGGATTTCTTCCCGTTGGGAAAGATTTCCCTGTTTTCCTGCACCCGCAAACACACGAAGAATATGCGCTAGCTCGAACCGAACGCAAAACAAGTCACGGCTATCACGGCTTTCGTTTTTACACAGCTAGCGACGTGACGATTGAAGAAGATCTCGCACGACGCGACCTCACAATCAATGCGATTGCTCAAGATGAAACTGGGGCCCTCATCGATCCCTTTGGAGGGGTTAAAGATCTTGAATCAAAAACACTGCGCCATGTCAGCCCTGCCTTCCTTGAAGACCCTGTGCGTCTTTTACGCTTAGCACGATTTGCTGCGCGGCTACCTGATTTTCATGTAGCGCCCGAAACGCAAAATCTTGTAAAAGAAATGGTCGCCTCTGGCGAAACCGACCACTTGGTTGCCGAACGAGTCTTTGCGGAAATCTCGCGAGGCCTCATGGAAGTCTCCCCGACAAGGATGCTCGATATTCTTATCGATTCTGGCTATTGGTCAAGGGCATTTCCCGAAGCGACAATTGACGAAATTCTAAGAAAAGCCCTTAGCGTAGCAGCAGAGGCTCATGCCCCTTTACCCGTGCGCGCGACGATTCTTTTTTCAAGCGTCAGTGAATCAGCTTGCTCTCACTTTTGCGAGCGCCACAAGTTCCCAAGTGACGTAAGCGACGCGTTAAGCGTCTTTATTCGCAATCGCGACGCTGTATTGCGGGCAAAAAGCGCGAAAGATTACTTCTTGGCTTTTCAAGGGTTTGATCATATTCGTCGCCCTAATCGGCTTGAGACCTTCCTACAAACGCTGACGCTTTTTTATCCTCGTTTTCATGCCGCTCGCTTTAAAGAACTTGCGCAGGCCTTTTCCCAAGTGGATGTTGCTCCCCTTATAAAAGGAGCTTCAGGAAAAGCGATTAAAGAAGCGATTGATGCTACCCGCCTAAAAGCAATAGAAAAGGCTCTCGAAAAATGACAGAACGCGAAGAATTCCTCCAAACAAAATG
>CAVAQL010000068.1:0-7295 GCA_963590825.1 Bacteroides caccae
CCGTCATAGTGCATCGAAACATCTTCAAAGCGCACGGCGCCTGTGACGCGTGGCAGCTCTTTTTTCCCTTTATCGGCCTCAGAAAGTTCATCAACGACCGAGTAAATGCTGTCAGTAGCTGCCGTTAACCGTGCAACAGATCCATTTAGGCTTGCCAAGTGGCGAATCGGCGGCAAAAGCATCAAGAGAGCTGTTAAGAAAGTGACAAATTCGCCCATCGTAATAAGGCCACGATGTGCTTGCGTTAAAGCAACAACAATCACAACAGAAACAGCACCCACTGCCACAAAGCGCGTAAGAGGCGTTCCCGCACTTGTCACAAGCTGCATACGAAGCGCCAATTTGCGGATTTCGGCATTCACTTTCTTAAATAGCGTTTCCTCATGTTCGTAACCGTCGTAGACCTTAATCACGTAACGCGCGTCGATGGCTTCCTGAACGACGCCACTTAATTCACCGAGTGCCGTTTGATAGCGCTTGGCGTAGACACGCATTCTGCGCGTTACCCAGCGCAAAATAAGGACAATCACAGGAGCAATGACTAAAGAGACGAGCGTCAACTGCCAATTCTGGAAAAAGAGTACGACTAGGAGACCCAAAACTTGCAACGAATCACGCACAATCGAGGTCAAAATCTCTGTGGCAGACCCAAGAGCGTTACTGGCTTCATTGATAAATTTTGAAACAACAATTCCTGAAGGGAAACGCTGATGTGTTGCAGCAGGCCAACGGATGATGTTTCCAAACATCTTGGCACGCAACTCTGAAATCACATTTTGCGAGACACACTGCAACAGATACGAACTTGCAAAAGTCGAGGCTCCATGCAAAAAGGCGATGGCAACTAAGGCAATCGGCGCCCAATAAATCACATTGGGATCTTTTTCGTAAAAGCCAGCATCGGTTAATTTACCAACAAAAAGCGCAATGACAGAAGCCGCTCCCGCCGTAACAATCATGGCAAGGATGGCCAATCCAATCATCGCTTTATGTTGGAGCAAAAGCCTGAAAAGCCTTTTTAAGCTACTCTCATTTCTTGGGTTGTTTTCGTTTACTGCTGTTTTTTCTTTTGCATCCGTCATAGCTTGCTGTGCGTTGCGAAAGCGCAACCAAACACTGAATTCGTCAATCGTGTTGGGATTGTACAAGCCTAAAGGCTTTTTCAGTGAACAAGGCACCGATATAATCAACGAAGAGTTTCTTTGAGGTCGTTATGCCAACCGTTTTATGTCGCCTCCCCAATCACGTAGGTGACTGCTGTATGTGTATGCCCGCTTTGCGGCTTTTGGAAGCAAGCGGCTTTACTCCTGCGCTTGTCGGTAAGCGCTGGGCAGGCGACCTTGTTGCTGGCATGGGCTGGAGATTCGACCCCATCGAAGGGCATATCTTTGAAGATGTGACACGCATTCGCTTTGTGGCACGTAACGCTGGGGCAAAATTCGGTCTTCTTTTCCCGAATTCCTTTAATTCAGCACTTCTTTTTAAGTTCGCTCACGTCAGAACCGCTGGGCTTTCCACGGATTTACGCGGATTTCTTTTAAATGACTCGATTGCAGAGCCCGGTTCCATGCACGAAGTCGAGCGCTTCTTTTACGTTGCCCACGAAGCCATTCTCGCTTGGAAAGGGAAACCCGCTTGGGATAAAGCGCCAAAAAGCCTTGGGCTTCTTGTTTTAAAACGGCATGAGGCGGCAGCAAAGAATCTCAAGCGCGAGCTCCATATCCCGACTCGCTATGCGATTTTGGCACCTGTCGCTCGAGGGTTACACAGAGGACGCCCCAAATATTGGGCGCATTTCAATGATCTTTGCGCCCCATTGCGCGCTATGGGCATTGAGCCGATTGTGATTCCTTCGATTCGTGAGGAAAAACAAGCTAAAACCCTCTGCCCTGATGCGACATTTCTGCCGCCGATGGGTTTAGGAAATTTCGCTGCTCTTGCCAAACACGCCGAATTTGTCATCGCCAACGACTCAGGCATCAGCCACGTTGCCGCCGGTCTTGGTCTTAAGCAAATCACGCTTGTTGGTGTCACAAGTGCTGAGCGCACAGGACCCTGGAATCCACAAGCCATTGTCCTAGGGGCCGATGGCTCTTGGCCAGAGGTGCCTGCTGTTTTAGATGCCATCCGCCGGATCACCGGTCAAAAGCCCTGCGAATCAAAACTTGCCGAGCGTTGATTTCTGTGCGCGTAAAAGGCGCTCACAACACCCGTTGTCGTGCGTAGCATTTGCACTAAGTGATCTGTGGGGTTCACGGGCTTAATAAAATTTGCCGTTCCGCGTCGCTTCCCAACAATCAACTCAAGTCGTACGGGAACGCCTTTCTCGTCTGTTGCTGCCTCAGCAAAGCGTTTGGCGAGTTCTTCGATGTCTGCCATTTCGTTTACTCGAACAACCAAAGGCGCTTGTGACTCAATCCTCACTTCGGGCAGCGTCTTAACACTATCGACAATAAGAGAAATCTTTTCTGTTTTTTGATCCTTGCGCCCTTTGCCAACAAAGGAAAACACCTCATCTTCTGAAAGGATATGGCGATAGCGCTCATAAGCGTCTGTATAAAGGAGAGCTTCCATCGCATTATCACCATCGCTAATCGTGAGAACAGCAAATTTCCCGCGTTTCCCTAAGACAACACGAATGCTCGTGACAAGACCTGCCACTGTCACGGGAGTGCGGCTAACAGTAACAGAGGTCAGTGGCATTGAAAAGCTTCTTACTTCCTGACGGTAGGGAGCAAAAACGTCTCCTGTTAGACAGAATCCAAAGGCGTCCTTTTCTTCGGAAAATTTCTTTTTTTCATCCCACTTGGCTGCGGCTAGCCAGTTAACAATGCGTTCAGGCTCACCGAAAACATCTTCAAAGAGGCTTCCCTGCCCAGCGCTTGCTTGCACGGCTTCGGCTGCCTTCAAAGATTGATCGACGTTGGCAAATAACTTACCGCGATCGGGGTCATTCGAGTCAAAAGCCCCAGCCCTTACGAGCTGCTCGAGCGTCTTACGATTCATCGAAGGAACGCGCGCGGCTAAATCAAAAATATCCAAGAAGGCGCCATTCATGCGTCGTTCATCTAAGAGATCCTCGACAATTTGCTGACCTGTGCCCTTAATTGAACCTAAGCCAAAGCGAATCGTTTTTTCATCGGGTACCGTGTAGAACCATTCGCTCATATTGACATCGGGCACCAAAAAGTGAATCCCCATATCGCGCGCATCGTCGACTAAGGCACGCGTTTTTTCTGCCTGATCCATCACAAGACACAAGTTTCCAGCAAAGAACGCTGCCGTGTGATGCACTTTCATGTAGGCAGTCTGCCACGCAACATACGAGTACGCTGCAGCGTGTGACTTATTAAAACCGTACCCCGCGAACTTTTCCATCAAATCGAAGATTTCTGTCGCAGTCTTTTCGTTAACCCCGCGGTCAGCAGCGCCCTTGATGAAAACCGCGCGCTGCTTTTTCATCTCTTCGACGTTTTTCTTACCCATGGCGCGGCGCAAAAGATCAGCGCCCCCAAGGGAATACCCGCCGATAGCGCGCGCAACGAGCATCACCTGTTCCTGATAGACCATGATGCCGTAGGTCTCGCGCAAAATCGGCTCCATGCGAGCGTCTAAGTACTCAACCTTTTCACGCCCGAACTTACGATTAATAAAGTGCGGAATCTGATCCATGGGACCAGGTCGATACAAGGCATTTAATGCGACAAGGTCTTCTAGGCAGTCAGGACGCGCTTGCCGCAGTTGATCTCGCATGCCTTCGGATTCAAATTGGAAAACCGCGCCTGTATTTCCTTCTCGAAATAGCTCGAGCGTTGCCGCGTCATTGGTTGGAATGCGTTCAAGGTCGAAGTGTTCACTCGGATGCAATCGATCAACATACTCAACAATCTTTGCAAGAATCGTAAGCGTCGTAAGCCCCAAGAAGTCAAACTTCACAAGGCCCACATTCTCGACGTCTTTCTTGTCGAATTGGCTAACGGTGTTTTCGGGCTTTCCATCGGCGTTATAAAGGGGGCAGAAATTCGTCAATTTTCCTGGAGCAATTAAAACGCCACCTGCGTGCATACCAAGGTTACGCGTCAAGCCTTCGAGCTCAACGGCATAGTCCATTAACTCGCGATAGTCCTCAGTTTCAGAAAGCGCCTTAAATTCTGGCTCCATCTCCGCGGCTTTTTTGAGAGTCACATCAAGCCCCGGCTTTTGCGGAATAAGTTTGGCTAAATCATCGACATGACCATATCCCAGGTCAAGCACACGACCCACGTCACGCACAACAGCCTTCGCGCCCATTGCACCAAAAGTCACGATTTGGCTTACGGCTTCTTTGCCGTAGGTGCGTTTGACGTATTCAATCGTACGGTCGCGATTAAACTGACAGAAGTCCACGTCAAAGTCAGGCATCGAAACGCGCTCAGGGTTTAAGAATCGCTCAAAAAGCAACCCGTAGTGAAGGGGATCAAGGTCCGTAATGCCTAAAGAATAGGCAACAAGAGAGCCTGCCCCCGATCCGCGCCCTGGCCCCACAGGAACACCATTGCGTTTAGACCAGTTAATAAAGTCCTGAACGATAAGAAAGTATCCAGGAAACTTCATTGAGATGATGGTTTTTAATTCATAATCTAGGCGCTCATCGTATTCAGGGCGACGCCGTTCTCGCTCGACCTCATCAGGGTACAAGAAGGCTAAGCGGCGATTAAGGCCTTCCTTCGCAAGCTTAACCATATAGTCATCAAGGCTCATCCCGTCAGGCGTGGGGAAAACTGGCAACTGCGGGCTCTGTAAAACGCCATCTAAGTTGCAACGCTCGGCAATGACAACGGTGTTTGCAATGGCCTGTGGCATATCAGAAAAGAGCTCAGCCATCTCGTCTGCCGTTTTCATATACTGCTCTTCTGTGAAGTCGTGAGGCCTTGTGGAATCGGCCATCACGCGGCCTGTAGCAATGCAAACACGGGCCTCATGCGCCTTAAATTCCTCTTTACGCAAAAACATCACAGGATGCGTTGCAACGAGAGGAACGGAAGTTTTTACCGCTAAATTCGCAACGCGAGAAACGCAGACATCATCGCCCTTGCGGCCTGCGCGTTGCACTTCAAGATAAAAGCGCTCGGGGAAAACCTTTTTAAAGAACTCCACCCAACTGCGGGCCTCCGCAGGCTTCTTTTCCATTAAGAGCCGCTCAACAAGGCCTTGAGGACCACCCGAAAGGCAGATAAGCCCCTTTGCAGAGTCCTCTGTGAGCCATTCGGTTTTGATTTCGCCACGACCCAAATGTTGGTTTTCTAGCCAACCACGGGTTAAAAGCGAGCAAAGCGATAGGTATCCCTCGTGATTTTGGCAGTAGACCGTCAGGCGCCTCGGGGCCTCTTCGCTTTTCGGATTCGAAATCCACAAATCGCAACCCAAAATTGGCTTTAAGCCAGCGGCCATCGCGTGGGTATAAAAGCGAAGACCACCAAAAATATTCATCAAATCGGTCATGCCTAGGGCAGGGCGATTATCGGCAATCGCCGCTGCAATCGCTGGGTCTAGGCGAACAATTCCATCGACAATGGAATATTCCGAATGAAATCGAAGATGAACAAAGTTTGGACTCATGTATATGCCAAAAGGAAACGACTTAATACTTTAAGGCCTTATAACGGATTCTATGAGGTTTAGCGGCCTCTTCACCGAGTCTTTTGCGCTTATCCTCTTCGTATTCGTTGTAATTTCCTGCAAAGAAAACAACTTTCGAATCTCCTTCAAAGGCAAGGATGTGAGTGGCGATACGATCAAGAAACCACCTGTCGTGAGAACTCACCATCACAACACCAGCAAATTCCAAAAGAGCTTCTTCAAGCGCTCGGAGCGTTTCAACATCCAAGTCGTTACTTGGTTCATCAAGCAATAGAACATTTCCGCCCTTAAGAAGAGTTGCCGCTAAATGCAACCGTCCTCGCTCACCTCCTGAGAGAACGCCTACCTTCTTTTGCTGATCTGCGCCCTTAAAGTTAAAGCGGCCGAGGTAAGCGCGGCTTGGCATCGTAAAGCGCCCCACCTGTAAGTTATCTTGACCATCAGAAATTGCTTCGAAAACCGTTTTCTCATTTGGTAAGGCATCGCGCATTTGAGAAACAGAGGCCAAGTGCACGGTTTCTCCCAAGCGAATCTCACCTTTATCAGGCGTCTCAACTCCTTCAATCATCTTAAAGAGTGTGGATTTACCCGCACCGTTGGGACCGATGACGCCAACAATTGCTCCTGGAGGAATCGTCATCGACAAATCATCGATAAGGAGTCTCTCACCAAAGCCTTTACTGACGTGTTCGAATTCGATGACTTGTTTACCGAGACGCTCAGCAACGGGGATAAAAATTTCATTGGTTTCGTTACGAGCTTGATATTCCACGCTCGAGAGCTCTTCAAAGCGAGCCAAACGGGCTTTAGCTTTGGCTTGACGTCCTTTGGGATTCTGGCGCACCCACTCTAATTCGTGAGCGATGGACTTCGCGCGGCTTTCTTCTGTTCTCTTTTCAAGTTCGAGACGCTTTTCTTTTTGCTCAAGCCACGAGGAGTAATTGCCTTTCCAAGGAATCCCCTCACCACGGTCTAATTCAAGAATCCACTCTGCCGCGTTATCTAAGAAGTAGCGATCGTGCGTAACGGCAACAACGGTTCCTGGAAAACGATGTAAGAACTCTTCTAGCCACTGAACGCTTTCTGCGTCTAAGTGATTCGTTGGCTCATCAAGTAGGAGCATGTCGGGCCGAGAAAGGAGCAATTTGCAAAGCGCAACACGGCGTTTTTCTCCTCCTGAGAGAACACCAATCTTTGTCTCCCACGGAGGAAGACGCAAAGCATCTGCTGCGATTTCCATTTGTGTTTGCGCATCTGTTCCTGCGGCGCTGATAATCGCTTCCAATTTCGCTTGTTCAGCAGCGAGCGCATCAAAATCCGCATCGGGTTCAGCGTAGGCTGCGTAGACCTCATCCAAACGCTTTTGAGCGGCTACCACTTCTCCCATCCCTGCCTCAACCTCATCACGGACTGTTGCTTCAGGATTTAATGCGGGCTCTTGTGGAAGATAGCCAATCTTTTGTCCACTTAACCAAACAATCTCGCCTTCGATATCCTTGTCGACTCCTGCCATGATTTTAAGGAGCGTGGATTTTCCGGCGCCGTTTAATCCGAGGACACCAATCTTGGCTCCTGGGAAAAACGATAAAGAAATATCTTTGAGAATGGAACGCTTCGGAGGAACAATCTTTCCGACGCGGTACATAGACATAACGTATTGGGGCATAAGAATGTGT
>CAVAQL010000069.1:0-7264 GCA_963590825.1 Bacteroides caccae
GGATTTTGAAACTTCATTCCAACTTGTTTGAAGCTTCTGCCAAAACGGGAGCATTAACTGTTCCTCTTTTGGTGCACTACAAAAAAGATGGCAAACCGACAACGGTCACTGCCTGGACAGGAAACGAATCTTTGATGTCTCGCCTTTGGGCCATTCTTTGCTCGACGGGCCTATCGGTGACAGTTGAGATTCTTCCGACGATTACAGGGGAAAACCGTCATGCGCTTTGCCGCGAAACAAGTGCGGCGATGAGTCGGGCATTAGGCGTTGCTGATCCCTTGGCCGAAACTAAATAGGAGCCGCTATGCCAATTGAAATTGCCTGCTACGAAGTTAAGGTTTTACCGACAGATATTGATGTCCTAGATCATGTGAATAATCGTGTTTACTTAAGATGGGTTGAAGAAGCAGCCCGTTACGCCTCAGATGTCAATGGCTGGAGAACCGAGGATTATTTAAAGCTTGGAGCCGCTTGGATGGCGCGCGAACATTGGATTGAATATCTAAGGCCGTGCGCTTTAGGTGACACAATCGAGGTCTACACGTGGATTCATGCGTATTCCCGCGGTCGAAGTTTTCGCCGGTACACGATGAAAAATGCGGGTAAGGTTTGTTGCATTGCTGCGACAGAATGGGTTTTCGTGGATTTAAAGACTCGGCACGCCATTGATTGCCCAAAAGAAGTTGCAGAGCGCTTTGTCGTAGTGCCTGCCGATGACGCGCGTCTAAAAGAGTTGGGTATTGCGCGCTGTGTGCGATTTACACCGATTGGCTTGTCGTAACCGTGAGTTCAAAAAACGTCTATGTTAATATTGTCTGAACCAAGATTCAGTTGTTGAGTTGTAATGAAAAAAGAGGATTCTTTTTTACTGATTGACAATGTCAAATTTAGCTACGGGGCTCGTGTCATTCTCGATGGGGTGACGATGAAGTTTGGCCGCGGAAAAGTTGTTGCCATCATGGGTGGTTCTGGGATGGGAAAAACAACGCTCCTTAAGCTCATTGGCGGATTGCTTAGCCCTCAGTCGGGGCGCATTGTCTTTGACGGTAAGGTTTTGGACACCACAAACGAAACGAGCTTATACGCGATGCGTGAACGTATGGGAATGCTCTTTCAGTTTGGCGCGCTTTTTACGGATTTAAGTGTTTTTGAGAATGTCGCGTTCCCTTTGCGTGAAAGAACGCATTTGGATGAAGAAACAATCCGCGACTTGGTTCTGATGAAATTAAACGCTGTGGGATTGCGAGGAACTGCCTCCCTGATGCCTTCGGAAATCTCGGGCGGCATGGCTCGTCGCGTTGCCTTAGCGCGCGCCATCGCGCTTGACCCACAGCTAATTTTGTATGATGAACCCTTCGCAGGACTTGATCCCATCTCGATGGGGGTTACATCGCGCTTAATTCGTCAGTTAACCGATGCCTTAAATGCCACAGCAATCGTTGTAACACACGACGTGGCAGAGACCTTTGCCATTGCTGACTACGTCTATATGATTAACGAAGGAAAAGTTTCTGGGGAAGGCTCGCCCGAGGCGATGAATCAGTCACACGATCCTTTTATACGACAATTCTTGGATGCAGTTCCCGATGGTCCAGTGCGCTTTCATTATCCTGCGCCTACGATTGAAGAGGACTTCATAGACGGAGAGCTTCGATGAAAGGAATTGCTTCTCTTATTTCTCTTCTTGGGCGCTATGCGATACGAGAAACCGAAGCGATTGGTCGCTTTGGGCTATTTTCTTGGCAAGTAATCTGTTTGGTTCCTGCCGCATTGCGTCGCTTTTTTATTGTCGTTCAGCAAATTCACTTTATTGGGAACTACTCGCTTGTCATTATTTCGGTCTCAGGCCTTTTTGTTGGATTTGTTTTGGGACTTCAGGGGTATGTGACACTCGTGCGCTTCGGTAGCGAACAGGCGCTTGGTGTGCTTGTGGCGCTTTCCTTGATGCGTGAATTGGGGCCCGTGGTAACAGCGCTTTTGTTTGCAGGGCGCGCGGGAACGTCGCTTACGGCAGAAATTGGCTTAATGAGAGCAGGTGAGCAGTTTGCTGCCATGGAAATGATGGGTGTTGACCCATTGCGTCGCATCATTGCCCCAAGGTTTGTGGGTTCAGTCATCTCGATGCCGATTCTTTCGATTATTTTCTCAGCAATCGGCATCTTTGGCGCTTGGATTGTGGGCGTTGCCTTAATCGGCGGAGACGATGGCGCATTCTGGTCACAGATGCAAGCGAGTGTCGATGTTTTTGATGATGTCTTAAACGGCATGATTAAGTCCGTTGTTTTTGGCATCGTTGTGGGGCTAATTGCTCTTTTTGAGGGCTATAGCGCTCTAGCAACACCCGAAGGGGTGTCACGCGCGACAACACGTACGGTTGTTGTGAGCTCCTTGATGGTTTTAGGTTTGGATTTTGTCATGACCGCCTTTATGTTTACGGTCGTGTAAAGAGGGTATGAGAAAGTGAAACGCACGCAATTGGAATTTCTCGTTGGTTTGTTCATTGTCGCTGGTTTCTTAGCGTTGGGCTTTGTTGCGCTACAGGCTGCCAATTTGGGTAGCCTTAATATGAACGCTAGCGCTTATACAGTGACGGCGCATTTTGACAATATTGGCGGCCTAAAACCGCGTGCCTCTGTTAAGAGTGCTGGCGTTGTTGTCGGTCGCGTCAAAAGCGTCACATTCGATTCAGAAACCTTCCAAGCAAAAGTTGAACTCGCCATCGACAGTCGCTACGAATTTCCAACAGACTCTTCTTTGAAAATTCTCACCTCTGGGCTACTTGGTGAGCAGTATGTTGGAATTAGCGCTGGGGCTGAAGACAGCAACTGGAAAGAAGGTTCCGTCGTCGAACGCACGCAGTCGGCGATTGTTCTAGAAAATCTTATTGGACAGTTTTTATATCAATTCGCTGAAAAGAACGGAAAAGAATGAGAAAGAAACATTGTCTTGTCGCTTGTGCTTGTGTGGCGGCGCTCTTAGCGAGTGGTTGCGCCAATATTCCTGAAGGAGCGGGAGAAAACCCGGCAGACCCTTGGGAGAAAATGAATCGCAACACAACAGCCTTTAATGATGCCTTCGATCAATACTTTCTTGAGCCAGTGGCTAAGGGCTATCGCGCCATCACTCCTGAGCCCGTGCGTGAAGGCGTTGTCAATGTTTTCACAAACCTTGGCGAGCCGCGTAATTTTGTCAATAACGCCTTCCAAGGCAACATGCACGGCACGATGGCTTCTCTTTACCGCTTTATTGTGAATTCGGTTTTTGGCCTTGGCGGATTGTTTGATGTCGCAGGTAAAGTCGCCGGTGTGCCCGAAGAGCGCACAGGATTTGGCACGACATTAGGTCGCTGGGGTGTTCCTTCGGGACCGTACCTTGTTTTACCGTTCTTTGGTCCTTCAAGCGTGAGAGACGCTCCTGGCCTTTTAATCGATCAAGCCGCTCACCCTGTCACCTATGTGGATAATCCGTGGATTCGTTGGAGTGTAACGGGCGTTCGCTTTGTTAGCTTACGCACAGAGCTCTTACCGATGACAGATACCTTGCGAGGAGCCGTTGACCCCTATGTGATGGTGCGTGAGGCTTATTTTGGCAATCGCCGTATGACGCTAGGCGGTGAGGATGAAAATCCCTTTGCCGTCGATGAGTTCGAAGACGAAGATGACAATCAAGGATTAGGAGAGAAACTCTAATGATTGCGCGAAGAACATTGTTAACAAGCCTTTTGGCGGCGGCAATCTTGCCTGTGAATTTTGCGTTCGCAGCCGATCAATCGGGAGACCCGAGTGAGTGGGTTCTCGAGATGAGCAACAAGATTCTCGATACGATTCGCAATGATGAAAAATTAAAGGCAGGTGATACGGCCCGCATTCAAGCCTTTGTCGATGAGATTGTCATGCCGACAGTGGATTTTTTGCGGATGACGCGTATGAGTGTGGGTCCGAAGTGGCGCGGTGCGAGCGCCGCGCAGCGTGAAGAACTCCAGAAGCTCTTTCGCGATCAGCTGATTCGTGTGTACTCGGGAGCCTTGGCCTCGGTTAAGGGGCAGAAGGCGAAACTTGCCCCCAATCGCGTTAAGCCCACAGAAAAAGACGCTCTGGTTCGGACACTTCTTTATGAAACAGGAAAGCCCGATATTCGTTTGGATTACCGCTTAAAGAAGGTCGACGGCCTCTGGCGGATTGTTGATGTGAATGTCGAAGGCATTTGGCTCGTGGACAATTACCGCAATCAGTTTTCAAGTGTTGTGAACTCCTCGGGAATTGAGGGGCTGATTCAAGAATTGAAAAACAAAAACCAAGAGACTAAGAAGCCATGAGGATTCAAGAGCAGGTGGTGACGATTGAAAACGCTCTTCAAGTGAAAAAAGAAGGGATTGCTTCGATTAATCGCGGAGACGCTGAGATTAATCTTACGCTTGTCAAAAGCGTGGATTCATCAGCGGTTTCTGTGCTTTTATCTTGGATTCGTCATGCCAAAAAGAAAAACTTGACGCTTCGGATTCGAAGTGTGCCCACCTCACTGGAGGCACTTTTGAGTTTGTATGGGATTCACGCACTATTTGAGTCGTTTATTTCGAGCGAAAATTGACAAAATAAGTGTCCTTTGAAATAATCCCACCTCCTTGGCGCATTAGCTCAGTTGGTTAGAGCAGAGGAATCATAATCCTTGTGTCCGCGGTTCAAATCCGTGATGCGCCACCAGAATTTCGATGGTTCCAGTTAAAAACTGAAGCCACTCAAAATTGGCCAGATTCTTACGGGATTTGGCCTTTTTTGTGCTCGAAAGGGCGCATTTGTCAAGCGTGGATTTTTCTGAAACCTTACAAAAAGCGAAATTCTCTTTCTACGACAAACCCCCTAAAAACGAGGGAAAACAGCGGAAAGACAGCCAAGACGTTTGACCTTTGTCAATCTCTGTAAGACAAAGCAAACCTAAGACTCAGGATACAATTATTTACAGACGCGAGACTCCCAAATAAGGAGTCTTTTGTTTCTTCGGCAAATTTAAGCCGAGTCCCTTGAACTGCCTCTGGGGAAAAAGTAAGAGGCACATTTCTGGTAAAAGCAAATGTCGACAAAAAGTAATAGCAAACGGTACGTCGCAATTGGGCTCATGCTCTTTGCGCTGTTTTTCGGTGCCGGCAACTTGATCTTTCCCGCAGCGATGGGTCAAAGCGCCGGAGAAAATGTATGGTGGGCCCTTTTGGGCTTCTGCATTACGGGTGTCGGTTTGCCGGTTTTGGGTGTAATGGCGATGGGGTATTCGGGTTGCCGCAGTTTGGAAGAACTCGCAAGCCGCGTGCATCCTTGGTACGGCCTTTTCTACACGATCTTAAGCTATCTTGCGATTGGTCCGTGCTTTGCTGTACCTCGTACAGGAACAGTCTCTTTTGAGATTGCTGTTCGCCCCTTTCTGACTGAAGCCTCTGCCGGGATGGCTCTGCCCATCTTCCTTGCGGTCTTCTTTGTCGTTACATTCTGGTTTGCGGCTACGCCATCCAAGCTTGTGGATCGAGTAGGTAAGGTACTTACTCCTGCGCTCGTTTTGACGTTGGCCCTATTCATTTTGCAGTCGTTCTTAACCCCGATGGGCGAACCTCTGCCCGCGAGTAAAGCTTATGCCACGCCTGCTGTGGCAACGGTTCAGGGTATTCTTGATGGCTATAACACACTCGATGCGATTGCATCTCTTGTGTTTGCCATGCTTGTGATTGCTGCCGTGAAAGAATCTGGCGTTACGCACAATAAGGCGATTGTTTCTCAGGTCTATAAGAGTGGCATCATCGCGGGTGTTTTGCTTGCTTTGATTTATATCTTCGTTGCGAAGATTGGTGCCGAAAGCGTGATGGCTATTGGTATGAAAGACACGGGAGCTCCTGTTCTCGCTGAAAGCGCCAAGGTTCTCTTTGGCACGTCTGGCGAAATCTTGCTTGCCGTGATTGTGGTGCTTGCCTGCCTTACAACGGCCATCGGTCTCGTGACATGTTGCGCCGCGTATTTCTTGCACTTAACAGATAAGCTTAACTACGAGATTTGGGCGGGCATCTTCTGCGTTATCTCGTATCTCATTGGCTTGTTTGGCCTTAAGACAATTATCGTTTCGACAATTCCAGTCTTGATGTTCATCTACCCGCTTTGCATGGCCTTGATGGCGTTGGCGTTTTTCCACAATTGGTTTGATGGACGTCAGTGCGTGTATGCGAGCACGATGGCCTTTACGTTCGTGATGGCTTTAGTTAGCGGCCTTGAAACTGCCAACGTTTCGCTTGGTAGCTTTGGCCAGTTCCTTCATGAAACAGTTCCACTTTATTCGTTTGGCCTTGGCTGGGTATCCTTTGCTGTGGCTGGTGCTGTTGTGGGGCTTATTTGGAAGGCCTGTAAGCCAATCGAAAAGCCTGCCGAAAAATAGGCATTTCTTATGAGTATGAAAAAGAGCCGGCTAATCCCGCGTGGAAAGGTCGGCTTTTTTTTCGCATGCGTGTAAATCGAACAGGTGATATCTTTGCAGTGTTGAGGGAAAGCAAGAGATGCGTGAACCATTTGGTGCTCTGATGCCAGAGGCTAGCGAGGAACTAGCGATCGAACAGGCGAAGGCTAAAAGAGGGGATATGCCGAAAAAGGCTTTTACCCTTAGTCGCTGCGATCACATTGTTCTTACCGTGGCCGACAAAGAAAAGAGTGTTGCTTTTTATACTGAGGCGCTCGGGATGCGGCTTCAAACGTTTTCTCAAGGGCGTGTGGCTCTTATTTATGGGACAGGGAAAATCAATCTTCACGAGGCTACAGGGAAGGCAATTCTCCCGCGAGCAAAGGTGCCGACGCCAGGATCGGCAGATCTGTGTTTTATCGTGGATTCGCCATTAGAGGCGGTTATTTCCACACTAAAAGAAAAGGGTGTCGCGATTGAACTCGGTCCCGTTAAGAGAACTGGCGCCTTTTCTCAGTTGCGCTCTATCTACGTGCGAGACCCTGACGGTAACCTCATCGAACTTTCAAACGAAGTGGCCTAAATGTGTGTATCTAGGCTCTCGCCTGAACTAGATACACATGTAAGGAACTCTCCAGATAAGAAAATTGAATTTAAAAGAGATTTTCTTTGAAGCTGGCTTTTTTTCGCGGAGTGTGTATCTAGGGGAGTTTCTTGAAAAAAGGGGCCACGGCCCTCTTATGAAAAGACACCGCAGGATTTCCCTAACGGTGTCTTAAAAAATGGTGGGAGCGCAGAGACTCGAACTCTGGACCGACGGATTAAGAGTCCGCTGCTC
>CAVAQL010000070.1:0-7261 GCA_963590825.1 Bacteroides caccae
AAGCGCTCGGTCTGTCAATCCCAGAACCGACGCAAGAAAGACGTAAACCTGGACGTCCTCGTAAGAACCCGTTGCCAGAAGATCCGAAGACTGCGCTATAGTACAGAAAAGCCCGAGTCTTTTAATAATTTAGATTATGTAAAATATTTCTCACGCGCACAAGAAAAACAACAACTTCTCGTTGTATCCTTACTTTTTTCAAAGATAAAAAATAACCATCCTTAGTAATTCCTATGAGTCAGTCCAAAGAAACCCTGCATCTCGCTTTGGCTCCTATTGCCGAAGATATGCTCGAAGTCGAACGCATCATCGCCACTGAAGTCAAGAGTTGCGTTGGTCACGTTCAGGAAATTGCGCAATACATTACGCAAGCCGGTGGTAAACGCATGAGACCTGCACTGCTTATCCTGATGGCTCGCGCGATGGGGGCGGATGCAAAAAAAGCCGATTTCTTAGGAGCAGTGATTGAACTCCTACACACATCGACTCTGATGCATGACGATGTGGTCGATGAAGGAAAGATGCGTCGCGGCAAACCTACGGCTAACGCCAAGTGGGGAAATGCTGAGGCTGTTCTTGTTGGGGATTTTCTTTACACGAGATCGTTTCAGATGATGGTTCACGCTGGAAATCTGCGTGTGATGGAGGCTCTTAGCTTTGCCGCCAATCGCTTAAGTGAGGGCGAAGTCCTACAGCTAAAAAATGCGCACAACCCAGACATTAGCGAGAGTGATTATTTTGCTGTGATTGAACGCAAAACCGCCTGCCTATTCCAAGCCGCAGCGAGTATGGCAGCTGCCATTGCCAATGCAACAAAAGAAATGGAAGAGGCCTGTTGCGACTATGCTCTGCACCTTGGAAACGCCTTTCAGATTGCTGACGACATCCTCGACTATGCAGGAGCTTCTAGCGATACCGGGAAAGCTCTTGGAGCCGACCTAAGAGAAGGAAAAGTCACGCTCCCACTTTTGTATGCGATGCAGGGGGCTAATAAGGCCGATTGCAATCTCATTCGTGAGGCAATTAGCCGCGGCGAAGGGGATTTTGCTGCCATCTTTTCGATTATTAAAAAGACCGCAGCGCTCGAGCGTTGCTTAGAGAAAGCACACGCTGAAGTTTTACTCGGAAAGTGCGCCATTGAACGGCTTCCCGTTGGACAATTTCGGGATTCTCTGATAAAGTTCCTGACCCTCGCGGTAGACAGGAATTCTTAGGTCAAAACCACGAGTTTCGGGGTGTAGCTCAGCCTGGTAGAGTACTGCGTTCGGGACGCAGGTGTCGGAGGTTCGAATCCTCTCACCCCGACCAAATTCGATGATGCGTTGATAAAAATCAACGTTGCTCAATAAACACCCTTGCAAGCTGTTGCGGGGTGTTTTGTTATAGTGCGGCTAAGTTTTTAGACCCCTTAACGAGAGCCCAAGTTTCATGCATCCGATTATTGGTTTAACAGGAGGCGTTGCAAGTGGCAAGTCCACTGCCGCAAGTTTTTTTGTTCTTTTGGGCGCAGGGCTCATTGACGCGGATGCGATTTCGAGAAATCTCACGGCTAAGCACGGAGAAGCAGTTGCCGCAATCGCGAAAGCCTTCGGAGATGGCTACATCAAAGAGGGCGCCCTAGATCGCGCCAAGATGAGAAATCTTGTCTTTCAGAACAAAGAAGAGCGCCTAAAACTCGAAAGCATTCTTCATCCGCTCATTACAAAGGCAATTCAAAGCAAACTTAAAAGTAAGCGCTTTTTCCCCTACGTCCTTTTGGATGCAGCGCTCTTAACAGAAAAAGAAGAATGGCGCGAGAAGGTGAATCGAATTCTTGTCATCGATGCCCCTGAGCAGTTGCAACTCGAACGCCTGATAAGAAATCGGGGATTAAACAAAGAAATTGCCGAAGGTATTATTCGCGCACAGGCCTCTCGTGAAGAGCGGCTTCGTTATGCCGATGATGTCATTACCAACACAGATTCGATTGCCGACCTAGCAGCAGAAGTTTCTCGATTGCACGAAACCTACCTAAAATTAGCCCAACAAAATTCAGACTAAGGGTTGCTATGTCTTTACGTATGACGGCTTTAACGCTTTGCACCGCAGCTCTTATCAGCACGAGTTGCACAACAACTGAAGCTGATAAGAATTCTCTTACGGCAGAAAAAGGATCGACCGTAACGATTCGCGTTGAAGGTAACCCCTCCACGGGCTACGGCTGGGAAGCTTCCGAAATTAGCCCCAATCTCACGCTTATCGATAAGCATTTTGAGGATACGCGAAAAGACCCGCAACTTCTTGGCGCTCCGGGAATGTTTGTTTTCACATTCAAAGCTCTCGAGGCGGGTACGGGTTCAGTGCGTCTAGATTACCTACGTCCCTGGGAAAAAGTCGCTCCCTTAAAGTCTGAGACCTATCGCATTCGGATTCGCTAAAAGGATTGCTTTTATGCTCGTTAAATGCCCCACGTGTAAACGCTTACACGAATACGACACCAAGAGCCCTTGGAGGCCCTTTTGCTCGGAGCGTTGCAAGATTATTGATTTGGGTGCGTGGGCGAGTGGCGCCTATCGTATCGAAGGCACCCCAGGTTCTGCCGACCCTGAACTCTTAGCCGAAGAAGCGAAAAAGGCCCTTACACAAGCGAAAGAAAAATAGCCCTAGTTTTTTTGTGCGACAACAACGCCGTGCGCGCCACGTGTGCGTTGAGTTTCGAGATCCTCAGCTGAGGCGAAAACGTAAACAGGAAGCGTATTCATCTGGGAGGCTAAGAGCGTTTCTTCAGAACCCTTTTTAGCGACAACGTAAAGAGCGCCCGAGGCCTTTGCCGCTTTCAATTCAGAGACACTTTCAACAATAGCGCCTCGCCCTGCATCGAGACCTGCGTAGGTTGCAAGATTATCTTTATCTCCCGCATAGACACATTCGGGTAAATAAATCCGCTCGGTGATAATCGCATTCATCGGCAAGTTTTTTAAGCCTTCAATGTCAGCTAAGCTTGAGAACCACGCAAACTTCTGATGCTCAAGGCTCTTTAATTGCCCGGCCCATGAAAAGCAACGCCGAAAATGTAGCCTCACATACGCATGCGGATAGTCGTGCTCCATCACAAACCACGGGTAGGACTTTCCAATTTGAATGCCGAGCTCTTCGTTTAGTTCACGGAAAAGTGCCACCTCCGGCGTTTCTCCAGCCTCAAGCTTTCCGCCAGGGAATTCCCAAAATCCCGCGCAGGGTTTTCCTTCAGGTCGAGAACCCAATAGAAAAACTCCCTTTTCGCGGTCAATTAAAACACCACAAGCAACTTCAGTGACAGGGCGCGTCATTTCTCATCCTCAAAAAGGCGACGCGCTAAAGCAATCAGAGTCTCTGCAAACGCTTCAAAACGCTTGTCAGTCGCATCGCTTAATGGATTCATTTTGGTTGTGCCGTTAGCGTAGAGAAAAACGGCGCAATTCATTTCCTTGGAAACGCGACGCCCAATCTCACGCAAAGCCGCATTACGCATCTGTGCGTTTGTCAAAAGAAAAATGCAGGGCTCTTTATCATCACCCACTTCATCTTTGGTTTGCACCAAGCAGGCGCCAACAGAGATATCGGCAAATTCGACAAAGGAGTGTGAGGCGAGGCGCTTACGGACTGTTTTCGGGTCAATAGAAAATGCCGCACGCACATCCACAGCGACACGCCCCGCATCTTTGACAAACGTCGCGCACGCCCCACTATCGAAAGCGTCTTTGGTGAAAACGATTTTTTCTTCTTCGCTCATAGTTCTAAAACGAAAGCGGCGTGCTTTTCATTGTCTTTAAAAGCGCCGCCGCCCAAGTTCCTATTGATAGAGAAAAGACCTCGCTATTAGGCGAGTCTTCCGTGACAATCCTTGTACTTTTTGCCCGAACCGCAGGGGCACGGGTCATTGCGACCGACATTGGAAAAATCAATACCCGCCTTTTCTGCTTCTCGCTTTTGTGCTTCGATGGTTTCCGCCGAATCGCTTTCAACCTGAATCTGAACACGCATCAAGATGCGAGAAACGGATTCCGAAATGTTATCCAAAAGCGTTTCAAACATCGCAAAGGCTTCGCGCTTGTATTCCTGTTTGGGCTGTTTTGCCGCGTAGCTACGTAAGAAAACACCCATACGTAACGCATCCAAGGCCTGAATGTGCTGACGCCACATCGAATCGATCATCTGCAAGAGAACGCTCTTACTAAAGCTTGTCCACGATTCGTGTCCAACAATCTCTTCTTTTTCACGAACGATGCGGTCGGTCTCTTCGATGAGTTTATTTAAGAGATCTTCATCGGTAACTTCGTTACTTTCTTCGAGCATTGCCTGCATCGGAATATCAATGCCCCACTGCTCTTTCAAAATCTTCGTTAATGTATCCAAGTCCCACTGCTCTTCAACAGTTTCTGCAGGAACATAACTTCTAAAGAGCTTCTCAAAGTAACCGTGGCGCAGACTTTTCATACCTTCTGCGACATCGTTATTTTCGAGAATTTCGTTACGCAAGCGATAGATTTCACGACGCTGGTCGTTTTGCACGTCATCGAACTCAAGCAATTGCTTACGAATATCGTAGTTGTGACCTTCGACTTTGCGTTGCGCCGATTCAATCATACGGCTTAACATCTTCGACTCGATAGCGACATCTTTCTCAAGCTTTAACTTATCGGCAATCGCTTTCATTCTGTCGCCGCCGAAAATTCTCAAGAGCTGATCTTCCATCGAAAGATAGAAAACGGAACTACCCGGGTCGCCCTGGCGACCTGAACGACCACGCAACTGATTGTCAATACGACGCGATTCGTGGCGTTCACTACCGATAATGCGTAGGCCGCCTGCGGCAACGACTTCGTCGTGAAGTTTTTGCCAATCCGCCCTCAAAGCATCGCAGCGGGTCTTTTTCTCCTCGTCGCTTAACTCGTTATCAAAGTTAATTTCATCGAGTTTCTTATTGATGCCGCCACCCAAAACGATATCGGTTCCGCGACCAGCCATATTGGTTGCGATTGTGACCACACCTGGGCGCCCCGCCTCCAAAATCACTTGCGCTTCGCGTTCGTGCTGCTTAGCGTTTAGGACGTTATGCTCAATATGGAGTTCATCGAGCATCTTTGAGAGACGCTCAGAATTTTCAATCGAGGTTGTGCCAACAAGCACAGGCTGATGGCGAGCGTGACTCGCTTCAATATCGCGAATAATGGCGCGATACTTTTCTTCTTCCGTGCGGAAAACCTTATCTTGCTCATCAACACGAATCATCGTGCGATGTGTGGGGATGACAACGGTTTCAAGGCCATAAATATCTTGGAACTCGTAGGCTTCGGTGTCTGCCGTACCCGTCATACCCGCAAGTTTCTTATACATACGGAAGTAGTTCTGGAACGTAATCGAAGCAAGCGTCTGGTTTTCTTGCTTGATTTCGACGCCTTCTTTGGCTTCAATGGCTTGATGCAAGCCCTCGGACCAACGGCGCCCTGGCATTAAACGGCCTGTGAATTCATCGACAATAACGATTTCGCCGTTTTGAACGACGTACTGCTGGTCGCGATGAAAGAGCGTATGCGCACGCAAAGCCGCATTTAAGTGGCTCATGATGCGAATGTTTTGCGCCGAGTAAAGGCTCGTGTTGTCGGCAATGAGCCCTTTTTCAATAAGAATCTTTTCAACGTGCTCGTGACCCTGATCGGAAAGATAGACCTGGTGCTGCTTTTCATCGACCCAGTAGTCACCTTCGCCCTTTTCTTCTTTTTGACGAATAAGTAGTGCCGGAAGGTCATTGACCTTGCGATAGAGCTCGGTGCTATCTTCTGCTGCGCCAGAAATAATGAGGGGCGTTCTTGCCTCATCAATCAAAATGGAGTCCACTTCGTCGACGATGGCATAAAAGAGTCCGCGTTGACGACGATGCGAAACCTCGTACTCCATGTTGTCGCGCAAGTAGTCAAAGCCGAACTCATTGTTTGTACCATAGGTGACGTCGGCCGCGTAAGCCTTACGCTTACTATCTGTATCTTGCACCGTCGAAAGAATCGTGCCGACGCTTAAACCCAAGAAGTTATAGACGTGACCCATCCAGGCCGCATCACGTGAAGCGAGGTAATCGTTCACAGTCACAACGTGAACGCCTTTACCAGCAATCGCATTTAAGTAAACCGCCATCACAGCCGTCAGCGTTTTACCTTCACCCGTACGCATTTCAGCAATCTTGTTGTCATTTAAGACCATGGCGCCGATTAACTGCACGTCGTATGGGCGTTGTCCTAAAACACGCAAACTTCCTTCGCGAGCCACGGCAAACGCCTCAGGGAGCAACTGCTCGAGGGTTTCACCTTTGGCGTAACGCGCACGAAATTCATCGGTCTTTTTCGCTAAATCCGCATCCGAAAGTTTTTGAATTTCGGGTTCAAGTTTGTTGATCAGAGCGACTTTGCGTCGATATTGCTTAATCAAACGATCGTTACGACTACCAAAAATTTTCGTCAAAAATGAATCAAACATACGGCCATTCAATCTAAAAAATATTCAACATGCACAGGGTACAAAGTAGCACGTTACCCCGAGAGGTAACGAGCTCAAATGTAAGGTGGGCATTATCGCACACGATAGAAGTCGTGTTGACCCCAAAATCAAGCCAAAATGGGCTTAATTGTTAGTTTTTCCAGAGACCTGTTTGCGATGCGCGATGCGCTCGACAATCATTTTGGCGATGTAGCCTGAGCGTGTTTCACCTTCGGACTCGGCCAACTCATCTAAAAAATGCAAAAGGCGCGTCGGAAGTGAAATATTGATGCGCTCGCTTTTCTTCGCAAGAAGACTTGGTGCAATCTCAACGAAGCCAAAAATACCTCCGGCGTAATCTTCTTTTCCAGGAAGCTCATCGAGCCTAGAAGGTGTCGGAAGAAGATTGCCTTCATTGACTTCGCTCTCAAGCCACCCTAAAACGGCTTCTTGAGCATTCTTAAACGCCTCCTCTAGCGAACGCCCCGAAGACAAACAACCAGGTAAATCAGGGACAACAACACCATAAACACCGTTCGCGTCTTTCGGTCTTACAACAATGGGATAGCGCATATTTTCCTCCTTGTGACACAATCGATTATACACACTTAATACACACTCAATACACAACATCAGAAAATAGATATCCTTCAGCGCGTAATCCCGTTAAACCTTAACTTCCCACAAAAGTTAGACTCAAATCATCTTCTAAGTTTTTAGCGACTTAAAAAGGTGAGAACTTCCTTGTACGTTTTCCGACTCTTTTTGAATG
>CAVAQL010000071.1:0-7153 GCA_963590825.1 Bacteroides caccae
GTTTCGCCCTTTGAAATTGTGCGTCGAACAGCTCCGAGTTGCTTACTCGGTGCATTCATTGGCTACTGCGTTGCATTCTTCTTGATTTAACTTTTCAAAAACTGCGCGAGAAACTTTATTTCCCCCTGCTTCTCGCGTAGTTTTTTCACTCGTCTTTTACGCTACAAGTTATGCTACTTTTGGGATTGTTCTTTGCTGTCATTCTCATTGGCGGAGTTGCTGTCGGCTCAGGGTTTTACGTCAAAAAGAAGAAAGTCGCGAAATCGGGTTGCATCGTTGTCGCTGGGCTCTGTTTAGGCACTCTCGCAGGAGGCGCGACAACAGTGGGTACCGCACAACTAGCCTACGTTTATGGCATTTCTGCGATGTGGTACACGGTCGGTAGTGGTTTAGCTTTTATCTTGCTCACGGTCTTTTTTATTTCCCCTTTAAGGAGGCTTGGCAATCCCACACTAGTTGGAATGATTCGTGATGAATACGGTGATGTTGCTGGGTATTCGGCCTCGATACTTAATAGTCTTGGAACATTTATCAACATTCTCTCGCAGTTGATTTCGGCTTCCACTGTCATCCTAGTGTTCTTCCCAAAGTTTTCTGCTCTTTACGCTGTTGGTTTGAGCGCCCTTTTTATGGCACTTTACGTTGTATTTGGAGGCTCAAAAGGCGCGGGTATGGTTGGCATCGTCAAGATGTCCTTAATGTATTGCTCGATGGTCCTGTGTGCCGTTGTGGCTTGGAACTTCATGGGAGGAAGCACTGGAGTTTGGAGGGCTCTTACAGAAACCACAGGACCGACAGGAGTCAATTTTTTAAATCCCTTTGCGCGAGGCTATAGCGAAGATTTCGGAGCATTGATTTCTGTATTAATCGGAATCGTTACCACGCAAACTTATGCTCAGGCTGTGCTTTTAGGGCGCACTGACCGCGACGCCAAAATTGGCGCCTTGTGTTCAGCTGCTCTTATGCCACCACTTGGCTTTTGCGGGATTATGGTTGGCTTATATATGAGATCTGTGACAGACCCAACCGTATTCTTAGCCAAGACAGCACTCACGCAATTTGCAATGACCTATTTGCCGCCCTTCTTTGGTGGCCTTGTCCTTGGAACGATTTTTATCGCCTGTATCGGCACAGGAGCTGGCTTAGCCCTAGGGGTTGCGAATGTTCTTACGCGAGATATTTTTGGACGTATTGCGAAGAAAACTCACGAGTTGCTTGGCTCAGAAAAAATAATCCGCATTTTGATTCTCGCTGTTCTCGCTTTAGGAACCTTACTTGCCTCAGGGCCCCTAGGCGATATGGTTCTTAACTTTGCTTACCTTTCGATGGGGCTACGTGGATGCTCAGTTTTTGCTCCGCTGTGTTTTCTTATTTGGGCCAAAGGTCGCGTTCCAGAGCGTTATGCAATTGCCTCGATTGTCATCGCTCCTCTCTTTGATTTGTTTTTTACAGAGATTCCCGCACTCTCAAGATTACTTGGCGGCTATGATGCGTTATTCCCAGCAATTGGCCTTGGCATTGCCATCATGCTCTTTGGAATGCACTCAAAAGAATTGCCGAGACGCACTCACCTTAAGGCAGACACAAACCAATAGTCGTAAATCTCAATTACGAACTTAGATGTCTCTTTCCCCGTGTTTTCCTAAACGCACATTGAGGTTAAAAGCATAGCGATCTGCTGGATGATACGAGACCGTTATCAGAATAACTTTCCCGCTCTCATTCATATAGCGACGAAAAATCCTTAAGCACGGCTCTCCTGCTTCACTTTTGAGATTACGAGCCGCTTCTTTTGTGAGTGTTGTTGCTTCAACTGTTTGCCGCACCTCTGTGCACCGAATTCCCTTAACGTCGGCAATCACATCAACCATCAAAACATCAGGATTTTTTTGCGCCGCAGAAATCACATCCTGCCAATCGCGATTGATGTATTCGGTTGTCCACGCAATTGGTGGATCCTCAGGCGCTTCCCCTTTACGAACCATAGAAAAGCGAATATACGTTTCCCCTGGAGGGCATTGAATCTTTTCTGAGAGCTCACGGCTTACGACGCACTCCTTGACATTTAAAATCTGCCGCGGATTCTTGCTCGCTAGCCGGTCAAGATCTGCCATCGTACTGAGGCTCCGATCAAAACTTTGCGCCTTTCCTTTGCTGATTACACGCGTTCCCACGTGAGGCGTTCTGCGAATTAAGCCACTCGCTTCGAGAATAGCCAAAGCGGCACGAACCGTTGTTCGCGATACACCTTCTGCACGAGCCAAATCAGGTTCTGTGGGAAGCACGTCCCCAACAGCATACTGTCCGCTTTTAATGCGTCGAATAAGACGCTTAGCGAGTCTTTCGTTTAAATGTTCGGTAGCCATAAGAAAACAGCCCCCAAAAAAGAACGTCCGAGACTCTATGAAAAGAGCTTCGGACGTTTCTCTTGCTAAATTAACTTAGCGTCGTCTTAGTAAAGTCCAATAGCCTTCCACCAAAGCATACCTGTGGAGAATACCACGAGTACACAGAAGGAGACGATAAAGAAGTTAATCTTATAAAAGCGCGGACGTTCAAAGTAACCTTGTCCGAAATAAATCGGGCCTGGGCCACCAGCGTATTCCGTGATACCCCACATGAAGTTCGAGAAGATGGCAAAGCAGATTGCGACCATCGGTGCGGGAGCGCCAGCAGCGATAACAACTGAGGCAAAAGGCACATACATCGCCGCAACGTGGCCCGAGGCCGTAGCGAACACATAGTGCAAATAAATGTACGCAAATCCCAAGATAATGAACGTTGTCATCCAATCGAGGCCGCCCAAGGAACCAGCAAATCCTGCGGACATCCACTTAACGAATCCGAGCTTTGTTAGCCCAGTGGCAAGCGAAATAATGGCACCGAACCAAACAACCGTATCCCAAGCCGCTTTATCGTTTAAAACGTCTTTCCACTGCACGGAACCCGTGACGAAAAGGAAAGCCACAAGACCCAAGCCAATCGCGTTGGCGTTATATCCCGTAATTAAGCATGTGCCCCAACCCGTTAATGCGATTACAAAACCAATCGCAACCAAAATTTCTTGCTTACTCATCGGCCCCATGGCGGCATATTCTTTGGCACCCATGACTTTGGCCTCAGGCGTCTTCTTTAAGTCTGGGTTCATGAATTTATACGTAAGAAGCGGCATCAAAACAAAGCAGATTGCTGCAGGAACCAAGGCGGCCAAGAACCACGATGCCCACGTTAATTCCACACCAAGGCCATCTTTCGCGAGTTGCGCGCAAAGCGGGTTTGCCGCCATACCCGTCATAAAGAAGGCACCTGTGATTGGCGTGAATTGGAAACACGTCATAATCAGGAAGTCACCGATCTTCTTTCCCGTAGGGCCTGGCTGGCTACCGAGAACTTGGTTAATCGACTTTGCCACAGGCAAGATGATGCCGCCAGAACGCGCCGTCACCGATGGCATCGCCGGAGCCATAATTAGGTCAGCAGTACCCAATGCATAGGCAACACCCAACGAGGATCCACCGAAGATACTGAGCATCTTATAAGCGATGCGCCGCCCTAATCCTGATTGCACGAAACCTAAGCTTAAGACGTAGGCTGAGAAAATCATCCACACCGTGCCCGATCCGAAGCCCTTTAAAACATCGCCCAAGCCTAAGGTGTTTGTAAAGTACGTAAGCGCCAAGGCGATAAACATCAAGGCGCCAGAAGCGACAGGAGCAGCGAGAATCCCAGCAATCGTTGCCGCGAAAATCGCAAACATATGCCAGGCTTTGTCTGTTAAACCCTCAGGCGTTGGCATGAGCCACAAAATAAGAAGCAAACCAGCAGGCACTGCCCAACGAATCAATTTTCCTTTATTCATTTCCTCCTCCTTTTTTGTGTAATCAATGGGTGCGAAGTTTTGCTTCGCACCCAAAACAGACGAACTACTTGCTGTACTTCGCAACAACGCGATCAACAAACTCAGGAGCAAGTCCAATGTAGCTATGCGGATTTAACATATGGTCGACTTCGTCTTCTGTGAAGGCAGCCGTGACTTCTGGTGTTTGCATTAAGACGTCTTTCAATGGAACCTCAGCTTCGTAGGCCTTCATGCAAGACTTGTAGACGATGCCGTGCGCTGTCATACGACCTAACTTGCGAGCCAAATGCATCATCACGCATTCACTCATCATAAGGCCCTTCTGGGCAAAGAGGTTACGTTCCATATGTTTCGGATAAACGATAAGGTTCTTAAGGATATGTTTGCTCTTTTCAAGGGCGCACCCGAGCATATGGCATGCACGTGGAATCGCTTCCCACTCAGATAAGAAGCAGCCCCAATCGCGCTCATTTTCACTGACCATCGTTTCAACGATTGAAGGCGCAATACTACGAACGTTACGGCAAAGCGCGAGAACGTTTTCAAGAACGGCAGGATTGCGCTTATGAGGCATCGTGGAAGAGCCTACCTTACCCATGAAGAACGGTTCTTCGAGTTCGAGAATTTCAGTGCGCTGCAATGTCAAGATTTCGTGATTGATGCGTCCCAAGGTTCCCGCGCAAAGTGCAAGAGCGTTTGTGAACTCCGCTTGATTGTCACGCGCCACGTGCCAAGCGATTGCCGGGACTTCAAGGCCTAAGATTTCAAACATGCGTTTTTGCGTTTCAAGGCCCTTTTCAGGTTGCGAGGCTAAGGTACCGACGGCACCGGCCATTTCACCGACGAAGACACGATGACGCATTTCTTCAAGGCGCTCAATATCGCGACCGAGTTCATCGGCCCAAACGGCAGCCTTATAGCCAAACGTGATTGGAATCGCATGCACGACGTGTGTGCGGCCAGCCATCACGGTGTTGCGATACTTCTTTGCGAGATCTAAGCAATACTGAAGGCACAACTTCATATCACGCAAAATCACTTCATAGGCATCACGCTGCAAAAGCACAATACCCGTGTCCACAATATCCTGACTTGTGGCACCCCAGTGCACGAATTCACCAGCGTTATCGGGCAAAACGGCCTTAAAGGCCTTCAAAAGAGGAACGATTGTGATTGAGGACTTATAGAACTCGCCAATTGAGGGGATATCTAAGAGTTCCGCTTTGGCGTACTTATTGATGATGTCGGCTTTTTCTTGCGGAATAACGCCAAGCTCAGCTTGCGCTTTGGCTAATGCGGCTTCCGTGTCAAGCCATTTTTGTGCCCAAGATTCATCACTGAAAATCTTGCGCATTTCATCGGTGGAAAACATGCAACCATGGATTTGACTATCAATAGCGGTAGAGGGCATAAAAGACTCCTTTTTGTGATCTTTGTTTGTGAAACAGAAAACTCACCGAATCTGTGCACTTCCAACTCACCTCTAGTTTTCCTTCGGTGTGTTTCTCTGAAGGCATTTTGGTAAAAAGCTACCTCAATGCTCTCTTTCGCCTTCTTTTGTCTTGTTGTTTGTCAAAATCTAGGCAATTTGTCTTAATTTGTTTTCTTTAAATTCAGACAACTTCTCTTTTGTCACTTTGTTCTTTTGTCCTATAAAAAAGATACAAAAGAGCTAAGACCTAGCATCGATGCGGCTTTTCGAGGTCTTCTTTTGTATTCCGAGTCTCTATTTGTCTGATACAAATACTCTTTTGTCTACAAAAGAACGCGTCAATTCAAGGGCAAAAGAAACCCCGATACGTTTTCTTTGCAAAACACATCGGGGACTATAGGTGTTGCTACGGATCTCGTGCGTTTAAGCGCTCTACTTTATGGGCTTACATTGATAACGGGGTTTGAGCTGCTTAAAGAAGTCGTTACCCTTGTCATCGGTGAGAATAAAAGCGGGGAAGTCACAAACTTCAGCCTTGTAGATGGCTTCCATCCCAAGGTCTGGATACTCGATACATTCAATCTTTTTGATGTGTGCTGCCGATAGCGCTGCTGCAACGCCACCAATTGTGCCGAGGTAAAAACCCCCGTACTTTTTACATGCCGCAGTCACCGCTTCTGAGCGGTCTCCCTTACCAATCATGAGTAAAGAACCACCCGCTTGCATAAATGGTTCAACGTACGGATCCATGCGAACCGACGAAGTTGGCCCCATAGAGCCACAGGCGTACCCAGCAGGAGTCTTCGCTGGTCCTGCGTAAAGAATTGGATACTTCTTGACGTACTCAGGAAGTCCAACGCCGCGATCCAAACGTTCTTTAAGGCGAGCATGCGCAATGTCGCGGGCGACAATAATCGTTCCCGTTAGAGATACACGCGTAGAAACTGGATACTTCGTAAGCTCCGCTCGAATCGCATCAATTGGCTTTGTTAAATCAATCTTCACGGTTTTTCCTTCGCCTTCTTGCCGGTATTCTTCTGGGATAAGGCGTCCTGGATTGGAATCGAGCTTTTCAATCCAAAGACCATCGGCGTTGATCTTGCACTTGACGTTGCGGTCTGCGGCACAAGTCACCCCTAGACCAATCGGACAAGAACCACCGTGGCGCGATAGGCGAATAACACGCACATCGTGTGCAAAATATTTGCCGCCAAACTGCGCACCAATACCAATGTTATTGGCCGCTTCAAAAAGAATTTTCTCGAGTTCAAGATCACGAAAGGCTCGCCCTGTTTCATCGCCCGTTGTCGGTAGATTGTCGTAAAACTTTGCTGTGGCGAGTTTTACCGTATGCATCGTTTTCTCAGCGGAGGTTCCGCCGATGACAACCGCGATGTGGTACGGCGGACAAGCCGCCGTTCCAATCCCTTTTATTTCGTGAACTAAGAAAGGAATCAGGGCATCTGGTTTTAGGATGGCTTTCGTTTTTTGGTAAAGGAAGGTTTTATTGCCTGAACCACCGCCTTTGACTAAGCAAAGAAACTTGTATTCGTTTCCTTCAACAGCTTCGATATCAATTTGCGCTGGAAGGTTACAACGCGTGTTGACTTCCTCGTACATCGTCAATGGGGCGTTCTGTGAGTAACGCAGGGCATCTTCTGTGTAGGTCTGGAAGATTCCTTTTGTGATTTCTTCTTGCTCGGAGCTTTCGGTAATAACGCGGTGCCCTCTTTTGGCGTAAACAATGCCCGTTCCCGTATCCTGACAAATGGGAAGAATGCCTTTGGCGGCAATCTCAGCATTACGTAGCATCGTTAGCGCAACGTACTTGTCGTTTTCTGAACTTTCTGGGTCTTTCAAAA
>CAVAQL010000072.1:0-6933 GCA_963590825.1 Bacteroides caccae
AACCAAACCCGATTGAGTCGAATCGATTTTGCTGCCGCCTACAGCAATGGAAGCGCTCCAGTTTTTGGTTAAGCTACGATCTGCTCCGAGCAATACCGAGGTAACTTTCCCTTTTAGACCCATATTGGGGATTCTGTGGGTTTCTCTATTGGCTATCACCCACCAGTGATCGCGCTCTGTCGTACGTGTCATCGCGCGTGTCATCATCTGCGTATGCGTTGAATCAAATGCTCTTTCCGAGGGAACATGAAGGCCTGAAGCCAACGGCAAGAAAACTGTCGTATCAATCAAATCGACAAATGCTAAATTCCCGAGGCTTTCTTCATTAATTGCCGCGCGAATCAGTTCGACGCCTGCCGAACTTAGCGTTCCTGCATAAAGACCGTCCTCAGCAACTTTCACAGCGTTATGGGACTTTAGCCCAGCAACATTTTGCATATAGCGCCGTTCAATACGAAGTCCTGAGTCTGTGCGAACCACTTGCGCTCGACCTAGCGATGCTGCCGAGAAGGAAACATACTCAGGCTCCCAATCCAAATCAATTTCGCTTGTCGTGCCATCCCAGCCACTAATGACAAGTTGAGCCCCCGATTCTCGGGAAATTGTGAGCGTGCTTGTGCCTGAATTTGAAGGCTCTCCATCGTCGGCCAATAGCATACGAGCGACCATAAGAGAAGCGTCTTCTGTTTGCTGTTTATAAAAGAGAACCAGTCTCGCATCGCTTCCCACAAGAATTTTTCCCCCTGACGCAGCTTCGGAATTTGACGCGAGCGAATTGACTGTGCCAACTTTAATCGTTAACTCAGACGCTTCCCCTGAAACGACAGGGGCCGTTTGATTGATAACGAGTGTCGGACGCGGCGAACCCTTCATTTCGTAAACATCACCCAAATAGCGAATCACAACCTCCCCTTCCTCGGTTTGCTCTTGGGTAATTGCAAAGTCACCTAAAACGAAAGCCGCACCATCTTTGATGTGAATTGTTCCTCCTACTTCCGATGCGCCGGCTGAAAGGGTTTTTGCTTGGAGAATCGTTCCATCTCCTGAGCCACTCAGCGTCATAGTGCCTTGAGCCAATTCAAGCTCACCAACACGAAGAAAGGTACGCTTTGCACTTGCGGGTTTGTCCGTGATGTGAACTTCCGTTACCTTTTCTTCGTCTGATTGACCAAGCGCTAACACACCAATTTCGCCTTGACCGATTAGCGTTGCTTCAACCGAATCAAAAAGAAGATTTCCGTTTGAGAACTTATAGTCGCCCGTGATTTTGACTGTAGGACGGGCAGAAGTCTCATCCTCATATCCTTCGAGCGTCGTTCCTACGAAACTTAATAGACTAATAGCGCCATCGGTCTGAGAAACGGCAGTCGCCGCATTGATTTCCACGTCACAACCAATAGTAAGGCTACCGATACTATCCTCAGATAATCCTTCAGAGGAATCACTTTCGCTAGAAAAAAGAATCCCCACATCCTTTGAAGTCATCGTAAGGCGCTTTGGATAAATGGCTACAAGATTGTCTTCGCTATCGGTTCCCAAAAAAGTGAGCGCATCAAAAACTTCGCCATACTCAGAGCCGTAAACTACGTAAGCCGCTCCAGTGTCTTTGGTGTTTTTGATTTCTAGAGAAAACGTTTCTCCTACGTTCCACGAGGTTTCCCCCTCAGTCGCTTCCACGACTTCTGCGTAGGAAATCGGATTCTCACCTGCTTCAAGAGTAACGGTGCGAGTTTCTGCTGCAAGGGAATATGTTGCAAAGGAAAGAGCTCCGAGTAGCCCCAAGGCTTTAGCAATTGGATTAATGCGCATTTTCATAGCCCCCTTTTCCTGAGATCTGAAACAACCGCTCTGGTACTACCGCCAACGTGGTTTTCATACACGACTCCTTTAGATAGGGGCTACGGAACAAAAGAGCCGCTACGTTCTTCGCGCTAGACGGCTCCATTTCAAATTTTTAAAACTTTCTACACAAACATCCAAACAACGAAAGCAAATGTTGGGCAAAGAATGCCAACAGACCAAACCATATAACCGAAGAAGCTCGGCATCTTGATGCCGCGTTGGCGAACAATCGATACCGTCATCAAGTTCGGTGCATTACCAATATACGAAAGAGCTCCCATAAAGACAGCGCCCATCGAAACAGCCATCAAAGTTTTCGCGTGCACGGTCATTAGGGCCACAGGGTCGCCGCCCGCAAGATTAAAGAACGCAAGGTAAGTTGGCGCATTGTCTAAGAAGGCCGACAAGGAACCTGTCATCCAGAAAAACATCGCATTGTTCATCTGACCATCAGCGTGTGTGACCATCGCAACGATGGGGGCGAAAACGCCCGAAGATCCTGCGCGCAGCATTTCCAAAACAGGAACGATGCAAACAAAGATTCCAAAAAAGAGTTTGGCAATTTCGATAATCGGCTCGAAGTTAAAGTGGTTGACTTCGTGCACGGCTTTCGGCGTTGTAAAGCAACTAAGAAGAGCGAGCGTGACAAAGCAACAATCGCGCACGATTCCCTGAAGTGAAAGATGCACACCAAGAACTTCAAATTCAACACCAGGCTTCCAAATGCCGCTCATCAAAACGGCACCGACCATACCAAACAGATACAGGATATTAATTGCACCTTCAATCTTGAAATGCACGCGCTTTTCTGGGTGCGGCACAAAGGTGTGTGCTTCTTTTTCTTTTCGATAGTAGTATTCATCGATTGCAACATAGATAGCTAGAAGAATCGCAAGTGTCACACCCCACGGCAAAATCAGGTGTTGCGCTGTCCAAAAGAATTCCACGCCACGTAAAAATCCGAGAAAAAGCGGGGGATCTCCCAAAGGAGTTAGAGAACCGCCGATATTAGCGACAATAAAAATAAAAAAGATAAATGTATGTGCGCTGTGTCGACGACCCGCATTGGCGTGAATGAGCGGTCGAATTAGAAGCATCGCCGCTCCTGTCGTTCCCATTATATTGGCCAAAAGTGCACCAACAGCAAGAAAGCCGGCGTTAAAAACAGGGCGCCCTGCAAAAGTGCTACGAATATGAATACCGCCCGCAATAATGTAAAGAGCTCCAACGAAAAGGAGGAACGGAATGTAATCGCCAATAAGTGCGTGAGCAATTTGTGTTGTCGCTACGCTCGTTTCAAACGTGCAAAACATCGGGATGGCGCAGGCAAGCGCCCAAAAAAAAGCAACCTTTCCGTAATGGTGATGCCAAAAGTCGGGAACAATCATCGGGCAAAGCGCAAGGCTCAAAAGGATTCCAGCGAAGGGAATTGCCCAGGCGGCAGAAAGCTCGGCGCCATTTAAGGATGAGGCGAAAACTAGCGTGGGCATAAAGCCCATTGTCAGCACGGCAATCGCTCGTGTGATTTGCATGCTACTTCTCCTTTTCTAAAGGAATTATCTTTCCCTCACCTCATTTTTTCGATTGTAACTGAAAGTTGCAGACTGTCAAATAGTTTTTTAAAAGAATTTACGGGAATGCTTCTAAGCAATATCTGCAAAAAGTCAGGCAAAACAAAGAAAATTTTCTTATGATTGCCTTTGTTTGCAGGTTTTGAGATTCAAAAATAAAAAAGGAACGCCATATGCTCGACAGTGAAAATCGCCCCTTAATCGCCAAAAACAGCACAACAGAACTTTTTATTCGTCCCGATATGATTAATCGCCACGGGATGATTGCTGGAGCCACAGGCACAGGAAAAACCGTTACCTTACAGACGATGGCAGAAACCTTTAGTGCGATGGGCGTCCCCGTGTTTATGAGTGACATGAAAGGCGACCTCTCAGGTGTTTCTCGCGCGGGCACTCCCAAAGGGAAGGTAGCCGAACGCATCGCGTCCTTAGGGCTCAAAGATTTGGGCTACAAAAATCAAGCCTGGCCTGTGTGTTTTTGGGATGCCTTTGGTAAGCAAGGCCATCCGCTTCGCGTTCGCGTCAGCGACTTAGGTCCTGTGATTCTTGCCCGCATGCTCAATTTAAATGACGTCCAGAGTGCACTCCTAACAATGGTTTTTCGCATCGCCGATGACCGAGAACTCCTTTTAATTGACTTTAAAGATTTACGCACCATCATCCGTTACATTGGGGAAAACAAAGACAATTTCACAACCGAATACGGTCAAATTGCTTCAGCGAGTATCGGGGCAATTCAGCGTGCCCTTTTGAAGTTAGAAAATGAGGGAGCGGATATTTTTTTTGGCGAACCTTCGCTCGATATCTTTGACTTGATGCAAACCGACGAAAATGGGCATGGCATTATCAACATCCTCGCCGCAGATAAATTGATGAATTCGCCTTTGATTTATTCGATGTTGTTACTTTGGTTACTCGCCGAGCTCTACGAAAAAATGCCTGAAGTCGGCGACCTCGAGAAGCCGAAGTTCGTTTTCTTTTTTGATGAAGCGCACCTTCTTTTTAGTAATGCAACGCCAGAACTCTTGCAAAAGATTGAACAGATTGTTCGCCTAATTCGCTCACGCGGCGTTGGCATTTACTTTGTCACGCAATCTCCTTCGGATATACCCGACAGCATTTCCGCTCAGCTTGGCAATCGTGTGCAACACGCCCTACGAGCCTTTACGCCAAAAGAGCAAAAAGCTGTGCGTACCGCCGCAGAATCGTTCCGAGCGAACCCAGCTTTTAAAACTTCCGACGTCATCGGAGAACTTGCTGTAGGCGAGGGTCTGATTTCCTTTTTAGACCGTAAAGGTGCACCTTCAATTGTTGAGAGAGCTTATGTGCTTCCCCCAGAAGGGCAAGTGGGACCGATTACTGATGATGAGCGTCGAGCATTAATGGAAAGCTCTCTTGTTGCCGGCGTCTACGACAAAGTCGTTGATCGTGAATCTGCCTACGAAAAGCTGACGAAAGCGATGGCAGAAGACAAGGCGACCGAAGAAGCCCTTGCGCGAGAAAAAGAAGAAGCCAAGCAACGCAAAGAAGAGGCAAAACTTGCTGCTGCCCAAGCCCGCGAAGACGAGCGCCGTGCTCGTCAAGAAAAGCGAGAGAAAGCTTCAAGCATTGAAGGAATCGCCACAAGTATTCTTGTGGGAGCGGCGAAAAACGCTGCGCGTAGCGCTGCCACGCGCGGCATTAAGAAAGTCGGCGGCTCTTTTTTACGTGGTTTGCTCAATACGTTGATTCGTGGCTAAGTCACTTCACAAAACATGCTCGCTTTCGGAATAGATTCCTTTCTTTTCCGAAAGCGTTTTTTCTAAGGGTTTCACAGCGACCTGCGCTAAAATCCGCGTCACTTCGGCTTTTCTAGATTTTTCTAACTAAAAGCCATCGTTGAGTTTTTGAGGTCTAATGATTATGAAAGAGATTCGCACACGCATTGCTCCGTCTCCAACTGGAATGATGCATCTTGGAACAGCACGCACCGCTATTTATTGCTGGGCTGTGGCTCGTCACTTTGGAGGAAAATTTCTCCTTCGCATTGAAGACACAGACCAAAAACGCTCAACACCAGAAGCCACACAAGTCATTCTTGACTCGATGAAGTGGCTTGATTTGGACTACGACGAAGGCCCCATCTACCAGATGGACCGCCTCGACCGCTATCGCGAAATCGTAAACGAAATGCTCGCCGACGGCCGCGCCTACCGCTGCTATGCAACGCCTGAGGAACTCGACAAGATGCGTGCCGAACAAAAAGCCGCCGGTCTTAAGCCACGCTATGACGGGCGTTGGAGACCCGAAAACTGTGTTGGCAAGCCCATTCCCGAGGGCGTCACCCCAGTGATTCGTTTCCGCAATCCCGATGACGGTGAAGTCACCTGGGACGACGCTGTTTATGGGACGATTACCGTTGCCAACAAAGAGCTTGATGACCTAATCATCATGCGCGATGGTATTCCCACATACAACTTCGCTGTGGTTGTCGATGATTGGGACATGAAAGTTAGTCACGTCATTCGCGGTGCAGACCACATCAACAATACACCGCGCCAAATTAACCTATACCGCGCGCTTGGCGCTGAAGTTCCTGTCTTTGGTCACTTGCCATTAATTAATGGCCCCGATGGTCAGAAGCTGTCAAAGCGTCACGGCACCGTCTCGATTCTTGAGTATCGTGATCAAGGGTTCTTACCTGAAGCCGTCTTTAACTACCTTGCTCGCCTCGGTTGGGGACACGGCAATATGGAAAAATTTAGCCGCCAGGAGCTTGCCGATGTCTTTGAATTAAGAGACTGCTCAAGAGCCGCGGCGCGCATTGACTTTAAGAAATTTGAGTGGCTTAATCAGCAGTACATGAAAGAAGCTAACGACGCGCGCTTAGCCGAGCTCGTGAAGCCTCGCTTAGAAAAACGAGGCGCAAATCTCGCAAACGGCATTGACCTTGTTGGCGTTTGTGCTCTTTTAAAGAGCCGCGCGGCTACTCTTGAAGTTTTAGCTGATTCGGCGATGCTCTTTTATAAGCCATTAGAGCGCGACGTTGCGGCTGTGAAAGAAGCCTTGGCTAACGAGAACAAAGACGCTCTCTTAGCATTCTTAGCTGAAATTCGCACAATGGATACCTTTACGCCTGAAGCCATTTATGGCGCCTTAAAGAAAGTGATGCAAGAAAAGAACATCAAGATGGGGCCAATTGCTACACCCTTGCGTGTCCTCGTTTGCAATGCGACAACAACGCCTCAGATTGACAGGACGCTCTCGCTTTTTGGAAAAGACGAAGTGATTTCCCGTATCGAATCTGGCTTAAAGATGGCTGCTTAAGAAGTTAAAGCTTTCATCAAAAACGCGGCCGAGAGCCGCGTTTTTGTTAGTTCTGAACCCTAAGACGCAATCGAATGATTGTGGCTCCCGCGCCACCATCTCTTTCATAAGGTTCTGCAAAAGCAATCACCTCTGGACACTGTTTAATCCAACGCCTCACTTTCTCGCGTAAGACTGAGTGCCCCTGTGGTGAGCCGTTCCCCTTACCGTGAAC
>CAVAQL010000073.1:0-6907 GCA_963590825.1 Bacteroides caccae
CGACGTGACAGGCCGATATTCTAAACCGACTGAACTACCACTCCGCAACAGGTTTCTAACGCAAATCAGAAACCAAATTCCGAAGTGCGCATTCTACACAGAATTGAATGGCGCTTTCAAGCAAAATTGCACTTAATTACGCTTTTTTTGAAAAAAAATCGAGCGCGAAGCTCGAAATTTTCGATTTGGTGGATGCTAAGAGGTTCGAACTCCTGACCTACGCCGTGTAAAGGCGCCGCTCTGCCAACTGAGCTAAGCATCCCAAATTTTTTGAAGTCGCTACTTTACTGCATCTTTAAGAATCTTGCTAGCCCGAAATTTTGCCTGACGGCCTGCGGGCACCATGACTTTCTCGCCAGTTTTCGGATTGCGTCCGATTCGCTCTGCGCGGCGTGTGACAGAAAACGTGCCAAAACCCGTTAAGGCTACAGTCTGCCCTTTAACGAGCGCTTCACGCACTGCGTCTAAAACGGCTTCCACCGCGTGCGCTGCATCGGCACTCGATAAGTTCGCGTTCTTACCGACTTGAGCAATCAACTCGCGTTTATTCATAGCCTCACTCCCTAAGACAGAAAATCTCGAAATGTCCTTCCCCTTAAGGACGCACCAATATAGCATCACAAGCCCCAAGGACCAAAAAATCCTTGGAGCTTTTTTCCTTTACTTTTCAACGGGTAATTGAGCTCTTGTTCGGAATCTCTTGAAGTTTTTGAGGGGGAGTCAATGGCGATTGATCCTTTTTTTCCTCAACTTTCAAGGCCGTTATGGGATTAAGAAGCGCCTGAGAAAGCACTTCATCGATCCAACGCACAGGAACGATTTCCAAGCCCTTTTTGACGTTTTCCGGAATCTCGGTTAAGTCTTTCACATTGCTTTGCGGGATAAGAACCTTACGGATGCCTCCACGCAAGGCAGCTAAGAGCTTTTCTTTTAAGCCGCCAATCTCAAGCACTTCCCCGCGAAGCGTGATTTCACCAGTCATCGCCACATCGGGGCGCACGGGATTATTGGTCATCGCAGAAACAATCGCTGTTGTAATCGCAGCGCCCGCGCTCGGACCATCCTTAGGAACCGCGCCTTCTGGGAAGTGAATGTGCCAGTCGGTATTGGTAAAGCTCGAAGACTCAATACCGAGCTTTTGAGCTCGTGAGCGCACAACGCTACGCGCGGCTTCGACGCTTTCTTTCATCACCTCGCCTAATGAGCCCGTGCGTTGCACAACGCCTTTACCTGGGAAAACCACAACTTCCACAGAAAGAATATCGCCACCAACTTCGGTCCACGCCAAGCCATTGACCTGCCCGATTTGAGGCTCTTTTTGCGCCATACCGAAGGTGTATTTGCGAACGCCAAGAAATTGAGAAAGGTTTTCACTGGTGACAGTGACAGTTTCCTTTTCTTTCGCAGTCTTTTCGTCGTTACTGCGAACAATCTTACGAAACACCTTCCCTATCGAGCGCTCAAGCCCACGCACACCAGCTTCGCGTGTGTAGTAACGAACAATGTCGCGAATCGCCTCTTCGGTGATTGTGACTTCGCCCTTTTTCACGCCATTGGTTTGCATCTGCTTAGGAACTAAGTGCTCCAAGGCAATATGAAGTTTTTCGTCTTCTGTGTAACCAGATAAGTGAATCACTTCCATACGGTCTAAGAGTGCGGCAGGAATCTCGTAGGAGTTACTCGTTGCCACAAACATCACATCCGACAAATCAAAATCCACATCCACATAGTGGTCTTGGAATGTTTTGTTTTGTTCGGGATCTAACACTTCCAAAAGAGCCGCCGCGGGGTCACCACGAAAGTCAGAACCCAACTTATCGATTTCATCGAGTAAGAAAAGAGGATTACGGACGCCCGCTTTCACCAGAGACTGAATAATCTTTCCTGGCATCGAGCCAATGTAGGTTCTTCTGTGGCCACGGATTTCACTTTCGTCGTGCACACCGCCTAAGGCCATGCGCACAAACTTACGGTTTGTCGCACGTGCGATGGATTCGCCAAGGCTCGTTTTCCCTACGCCTGGGCCCCCGACCAAACAGAGAATCGGCGCTTTGAGTTTGCCGACGCGTTTTTGCACGGCTAAGTATTCAAGAATGCGTTCTTTGACCTTTTCAAGACCCCAGTGATCGGCATCCAAAACCTTCGCTGCGCGCTTTAAATCGGTGCTGACGCGGCTCTTGGCTTTCCAAGGGAGTTCAAGCAAGGTATCCAAATAACCACGAATCACCGTGGCTTCAGCGCTCATCGGCTGCATCAGGCGCAATTTCTTTAATTCAGAAAGCGCGCTTTCTTCGGCCTCTTTACTCATGCCGCAAGAAAGGATTCGTTGCTTGTAGCTCTCCAAATCGTCGCCTGCGACAGCGTCCTCGCCTCCGAGTTCTTTTTGAATCGCCTTCATCTGCTCGTTGAGGTAATAGTTACGCTGATTTTTATCCATCGCCTGCTTGACGCGCCCGTGAATGCGCTTTTCAAGCTGAAGGATTTCAATTTCGCCTAAGACGTAACCTAAGAGGAAATTTAGTCTCGGGGTTAACTTCGCTTCTTCAAGAAGCTTTTGCTTATTTTCGAGAGCAAGCGGCAACTGCCCAGAAATTGCATCAGCAAGCCCCTCGGGATCGGCCATTCCCGAAATGGCGTTGACTGCCTCGGTGGAAACCTTGTGTCCTTCTTTGGCGTAGCTTAAAAAGTTCTGCAAGATCGAGCGACGCAAGGCTTCGTTTTCAGCGCTATTTCCAACCTCAGTTTCAATCACGGTAGCCTTGGCGCGTAAGAACTTTTCTTCACTAAAGCTCTCAAGCTTAACGCGGCACTTACTTTCAATAAGGACCTTGATTGTTCCATCAGGTAAAGAAAGCATCTGCAAAATTTCAGCCACCGTTCCGACTTCGAAAAGTTCGGCGGGTTTCGGGTCATCGGTTTTGGGGCTTTTTTGCGTAACAAGAATGATGCGCTTATCCGAGCTTGAGGCCGCTTCAACGGCAAGCTCAGACTTTGGACGCCCAACCAAGAGAGGCATCACGGTACGAGGGAACACAACCGCATCCCGAACTGGTAAGACGGGAGCGACAAAAACATTGGGTACCTGAAAATTTAAACTCATTGTATTCATCAAAAAAAGAAGTTCGTCGTTACTCTTATATGGGGTTTCATGATGAGATTATCAACCCAAGATAACGATTGCGCTCGGTTTTTATGCCGAGCGCTACGTCCAAAGTGATGTGTACGTGATTGAAGAAAAAAGTAAAGATGTCTTTTCTTTAAAATCAACTCTTTATAAGGATTTCTTACGATTTCGCTTTGTCGCCTTTTTCATACGTTACAGTAAGCTCTTCGGTCTTCGCGTCGGCATCAAGTCGAACAAGAGCGATGTCCTGACGACTAGGAATTTCATACATCGGCTCCAAAAGTGCACTTTCAAGAATTGAGCGCAATCCGCGAGCCCCCGTCTTACGTTCAATCGCTTTCTTGGCGATTGACGAGATGGCCGCATCCGTGACCTCCAATTTAACGCCATCCATCGCGAAAATTTCCACAAATTGCTTAACGAGAGCGTTCTTAGGCTCAGTGAGAATGTTGCGCAAAGCCTCCTCTGTGAGTTCCTCAAGAGCAGCCAACACCGGCAATCGTCCCACCAATTCCGGAATAAGGCCAAATTTCACGAGATCTTTGGGCTCACACTGACCAATGAGTTCGGATAAATGGGCGTCGGTCTTTTTCTTAACCTCAGAGGAAAATCCGATTCCCGTTCTGCCTGCGGTGCGCTTATCGATGATTTTCTCTAAGCCATCGAACGCTCCGCCGCAAATAAAGAGGATATTGGCCGTATCCACAGGAATCATCGCACCCCGTGGATTTTTGCGACCTGCAGCGGCGGGAACATTGCACACGGTCCCTTCGATTAATTTAAGAAGAGCCTGCTGCACACCCTCGCCCGAGACATCACGCGTAATCGAGGGATTCTCGCTTTTACGCGCAATCTTGTCGATTTCATCTAAGTAAAGAATGCCACGCTCGGCTTTGGCGACATCCCCGTCAGCGGCTTGCAAAAGTTTGTGGATGATGTTTTCGACATCCTCACCCACATATCCTGCCTCCGTTAGCGTTGTGGCATCCGCAATGGCAAAGGGAACCTTCAAGACGCGCGCAAGTGTTTGCGCAAGAAGCGTCTTACCAGAACCCGTCGGACCAATTAACAAGATATTGGACTTACTTAACTCAACCTCAGAGTCGCTTTCTAAGTGCTTTAGGCGCTTGTAGTGATTGTAGACGGCAACAGACAAGACGCGTTTTGCCTTCTCCTGCCCAATCACATAGTTACATAAGTGTTCGTAAAGTTCCTTTGGTGTGGGAAGTGCTTCAGCCTCAAGGCTAGAAGCCTCGGCGCTCTCAGAGCTTTCTCCCTTCTCGGGCGCCTTATAGTCGAGAGCGGCCGCAAGCCCTTTAATACAGCGGTCGCAAACCAAGATGCCGCGGCCCGTATCAACCAAATCATGGCAATCTGCGCGGCAACGACCGCAAATCGAGCAACGCTCTGTGCTATCTGTCATCTAGGCTCCACGTTTTGTGAGAATCTTATCGATAAGGCCATACTTTAAAGCCTCATCGGAACTCATATAGTTGTCGCGATCGGTATCGTGCGCAATGGTTTCAATCGATTGACCGGTGCGCTCGGCAAGAATCGCGTTTAATTTTTCTTTTAAGTCCTGGATTTCGCGGGCTTGAATCGCGATGTCGCTTGCCATGCCGCGGCTGCCGCCCGAGGGCTGATGAATCATGATGCGAGCGTTCGGTAACGCATAGCGCTTACCCTTTTCGCCAGCCGCTAGTAAAAAGGCGCCCATCGATGCGGCCATCCCCACGCAGATTGTCTGCACATCGGGCTTAATAAACTGCATCGTATCGTAAATGCCAAGACCCGCGTAGACCGACCCCCCTGGGCTATTAATGTAAAGCGCAATATCTTTTTGCGGATCTTCGCTTTCCAAAAACAAAAGCTGCGCAACCACAAGATTGGCGCTTTCGGCTGTCACCTCTCCATTTAAGAAAATAATTCTGTCGCGTAAAAGTCGTGAATAGATATCGAAACTGCGTTCACCACGAGCGCTTTGTTCGATAACCATCGGAATTAATGTGTCGGTCGGTTTGAGCATAAGAAAACTTTCCTAAAAATCGAAAAAAGCGGAAATCGGTCACCCCGACTGCCGCTTTCTTCTTTATTCTCGGATCAATTCGGGCGAAACTTACATGATCTTATCAAAAGAGAGTGTCTCGTCTGTGGTCTTAGCCTGACTCAAAATGTAGTCAACAGCTTTGTTTTCCGTGACAACACCCATGAGAAGCTCATGCTGCTGAGGATTTGTGAGGTAGTAAGACTTCACCTGATCGGCATCTTCAAAGCTTGCAGCAAGTTCTGCGGCGTATGCTTCGATTTCAGCGTCTGTTGCCTGAAGTTTCGCATCTTCCACTAACTTTGCGAGCATGATGCTCAAAACGATGCGACGTTTGGCTTCATCAGCAAAGACTTCAGCGGGCATCTTCGGCGCCTTCTTCGGATCGATACCGAATTGAGCGACCATACGCTCTTGCATTTGCTTACTTAAGCGTTCCTGCTCTTCGCGGACCATCTCTTTGGGAGCAGGGAAAGGAGCGAGTTTTGCAACCGCATTGAGCGCTTCAACCTTTGTACGCTCTAAAACGCGTGCCTTCACTTCACGCTCAAGATTGACGCGCACTTCTTTCTTTAAGTTTTCGACGTTTTCTTGACCAACGCTCTTAGCGAAAGCGTCATCGAGTTCGGGAAGGACTTCCTTTTCAATCTTAAGAACTTCCACTTCGAATTCAACTTCTTGGCCAGCAAGTTCTTTGGCACCGTAATCGGCTGGGAAGGTCATCTTAAAGGTCTTCTTCTCGCCAGAAGCCATTCCGTGCAAAGCGGCTTCAAAATCAGGGAGCATGCGCTTGGCACCAAGTTCAAGAGCGAAGTTCTCGGCCGTACCACCTTCGAAGGGAACGCCGTCTTTTGTGCCCTTAAAGTTAATCGTCAGGTAATCGGAATCCTGCGCCTTGCGACCTTCTTCAACAACGTGGGAGGCGCGTTGCTTACGCATCACATCGATGGTTTTGTCAACTTCCGCATCGGTAACCGGGCAGTTATAACGCTTCAGTTCGAGACCTGCGAAACTTGGAAGTTCAAATTCAGGGTAGCACTCAACGGTGGCCTTGAACTTTAATAGATCCGTCTCCTCAGTCTTCACGGGTTCAATATGGGGCATGCCCACCATGCGCCACTTAGCATCGGTCGCTGCCTTTTCAAACTCGCGTTCAATCAATCCATTGAGCGTTTCAACATAGGCATCGTGCCCGTACATGGCACGAACGGTTTCAAAGGGAACGTGACCAGGACGAAAGCCCGCAAGCTTCGCCTTTTTCGCGTAGCGCTTTAAAGCAGCGTCAATCCCAGCTTCGAGTTCTTTCGAGGAAACTGTGAATTCAAGAGACTTCTCCAAAGGATTCACTTCGGGAGTTTTTTCTTCGGTCGCTACAGGCGTTTCGACCTTTTTTTCTTCAACGTTATCAGTCATCGCAGAATATGTTTTTAGCGTCACAAAAAACCAATTTCGATTTTTTGCGGCAAGTTTTAGGAACAAAAAAGAATCCGAGCCAACCCTATGGTCGGTTCGAAGCGAGGTGCATTATACTGAAACCCCAAATTTTGGGGCAGATTTCTCCCTCCTTTCGGACATAAGCCCCGACAAAACCCAATTGATACGCCATTATCTAAAAAGGCAGACAATGGAAAAACTCTTCCTCGGATTTGACGCAGGTACCCAAAGCGTCAAAGTCGCTATTTACGACGAAACGTGGCACATTCGTGCTTCATACTCGAAACCGACAACATTGCACTATC
>CAVAQL010000074.1:0-6812 GCA_963590825.1 Bacteroides caccae
CTCTCGGAAGCGGTCAAAGCGCTTATGTCCTTAAAGGCCCTTTTAAAGGGCGCAGAAGGTCCCATTAGCCAAACGCTATGCGAAGCACACCACAGTGGTTCTGTTGATCTTGCGTGGTGCTGGAAAGTTTTAACTCGCAGTAAAGAAACGTTTGCTACAGCGCCCTATCGCTGGTTGATGCTCGGCGGTCCAAGACTAGCGGGAGAAATTTGGCGATTAAATTTATTAAGCCTAAATGGCAACGCTGTTTGTGGTTTCTTTAATCCAACAGAAGACGCGATTGAAAAGATTTCTTTCGCTCTTCGCGCACCACTATCTCAAGCTGGATTCGTTTTGCAGTGTTGGGATGCTTCGCTTTACCTTACACGGAAAACTCCGTGGGGCATCTCGGCTCGAGAAGCAGAAACCCTTATTGGAAGAACCCTTTCAGAAGACGACCTTTCTTCTCTTAAAGAAGGCGCCCCAAAAGCGGCGTGGAACGTTTTAACTCAACTCAATACGCTTCTGAAAAGTCTTGCCATTGAAGGAGCCGATGCACTCTGGATTGATGGAGGCGGAAAGCTCATTGACTTTTATCCTCCCACACAAATTCGCAGTGTCTTAGCCGATGATGACGCCATCCTCGGATGGGCAGATGCTTCAGGAATTCTTTCTCAGCGCATGGGTAAAGCCACAGGTGCTAGCGCGTGGCCTAAAGAGGCCCCAAACGGCGCCGTGATTGCTGTGCTATCACAACTGAAAAATCCAACGCTTACCCCAAACACAGAGGCTTGGGAAAAGGCTCTTACAGCTCTTACCGATAGCCTTACACTTTTAAAAGAAGCTGCTCGTAAACGCGGTTGTGATGAGGCGCTTATCGTAGCCTGCGGAACGCGAATGACAAAGACATTTACAGTCAAGCTCACAAATCCAAAGTCGCTTTTGGCGCGTTTTACTCGGAGTAAAGAAGTTGATGTCGTTAACACGCTTAACGACGAAAGTGATACGCAATGAAAACTCGTTTTATCACGCGCTCTTTTAATCAAGACATTGCGAAAGCGCTAAGCGAGGCGGGAATTCTCCCAGCGCTATCGCGCGTCTTGGCTTCTCGCGGCATATCTTGCGTTGAAGATCTTTCTGAAGATTGGAAGTCGCTATTAAATCCCAAAGAGTTTTTAGGACTCGAAAAGGCCGCACAAATCCTTGCTGACCTAAGAGAGACAAATGGGCACGTTGAGATTGTCGCTGACTACGACTGCGATGGTGCAACGGCTTGCGCAATCGCCATTCGAGGCCTAAAAGCGATGGGGATTTCTGCCGATTACCTTGTTCCCGATCGCTTTAAATATGGCTATGGTCTCTCTTCAGAAATCGTTGATCTCGCCTTAAAAGAAACCCGTAAACCCAATCTGATTTTGACTGTTGATAACGGCATCGTAAGCCTTGAAGGCGTTGCTCACGCTAGAAGCTTAGGGCTTGATGTCATCATCACCGATCACCACTTAGCTAGCGATACGCTTCCCAACGCGAGCGCCATCGTCAATCCCAACTTGGCCGAGAATCCATTTCCCAGTAAGGCGCTTGCGGGCTGTGGCGTCATGTACTACCTCCTTCTGGCACTGCGCTCTGAATTGCGGCGCCGTGGCGTCTTTACAAAAGAAACGCAACCACGGCTAGACGGCTTGAGTGATTTGGTTGCCTTAGGCACTGTCGCAGACGTCGTAAATCTTGATAAGAACAATCGCATCCTCACCTCTCAGGGCCTTGCTCGCATTCGTCAAGGAAAAGGGTGCGCTGGAATTCGAGCCTTATTTGAAGTCAGTTCGCGCAATCCAAAAAAGGCGCGCGCTCACGACTTGGCCTTCTCGATTGCTCCTCGCATTAATGCGGCAGGTCGCCTAACCGAGATGAGCATCGGGATTGATTGCCTACTCACGGATGATGAAAAAGAGGCTCTAAATTACGCCAAAGAACTCGACCGCTTAAATAGCGAACGGCGCGACTTAGAAGAGATGATGCAAGAAAAAGCTTTTTCTCTTCTAGAGAGTATCGATACCGACCGTCGCGCGAGTCTTGTCCTTTTTCATGAATCCTGGCATCAAGGCGTCGTGGGACTTGTTGCAAGTCGCGTGAAAGAAAAGATTCACCGCCCTGTGCTTGCCTTCGCGCTTGACGAAGAAGGTGTACTAAAAGGCTCGGGGCGTTCGGTCGAAGGAATCCACCTAAAAGAAGCGCTTGAAGCTGTTGAGAAAGCCGCTCCTGGCCTTATGGTGCGGTTTGGGGGCCACGCCATGGCCGCAGGTCTTACGATTCATCGAGAAGATCTTGAGCGCTTTAGTAGCCTTTTTGAGGCCGCCGTGAGTGCTCTTACAACAGAAAAAACGCTTGAAAACGCCGTCCCCGTTGATGGCGCACTCAAGCCCGAAGACATTAACTTTGTTTTAATCGATGCGATTAACCAGCGGCTTTGGGGCCAGGGTTTTGAAGAGCCTCTTTTTGCCAACGACTTTATCGTCCTTAACCAACGCGTTCTTAAAGGCGGGCACTTAAAGCTGTGGCTTGATCTTGACGGAAAACGATTTGATGCGGTGTACTTTCGGCATAGTGCGGCGCTACCCACACACGTTCGCCTAGCGTATAAACCCGAAATCAATAACTATATGGGAAGAAAATCGGTGCAACTTGTCGTTGTAGCCGATGAGAACTAACAAGCTTGATTGTTGAGTTTAACCGAATCATTAGGTTAGACTCAACTTCCCTTTAAGAGACGAATTCCCACGCGTCTTTCTCACTTAAGAGTTTACGCAAGAGCTGATTATTTAAGCCGTGACCTGACTTATAGGCACTGTACTTGGCTTTTAAGGGATGGCCTAAAACGTAAAGGTCTCCGATGGAATCCAATAGCTTATGCTTGGCGAATTCATCCTGCTTGCGCAACCCTTCAGGATTCATGATGCGCTCATCATCAACAACGACAGCATTCTCTAAGGAGCCCCCCAAAGCAAGACCAACTGAACGCATCTTTTGCACGTCGCGCGCCAAGCAAAACGTTCTTGCATACGCAACTGTTTTCACAAAGTCGTCCGTTGCCGCATGAAATACCGCCTCTTGAATTGTTTTATCAATCACGGGATGACCAAAGGCAATCGTAAAGGTCGCTTCAAAATCCTCCGCGGGATCGAGCTTGGCAAACTTATCGCTATCACGAACTTCGACAGTTCTCTTTACTCGAACGTAGCGGCGTTGTGCCTCTTGCTCAACAATGCCTGCCTTCTCGATTAAATCGACATACCCCAAAGCAGAGCCATCTAAGATTGGTGTCTCAGGAGCGTTAACCTCAATACGTGCGTTATCCACACCAAGACCGCACAAAGCGCTCATGAGATGTTCAACAGTCGAGACGTAAGTCTTTCCTTCAAATAGTGCTGTTGCAAGACGCGTGTCGTTGACACGCGTAGCTTCAGCGGGAATCTCAACTGCAGGATTTAAATCTGTACGGCAAAACCGAATTCCAAAACCAATAGGCGCAGGACAAAGCCGCATCTGAATTTCTTTACCCGAATGCAGTCCGATGCCACAAACTTCAGCGGCTTTTTTGAGCGTGTGTTGCTTCATTGCTAAATTACTTTTCCCCGTTATTGCGCAGGAAGGTCGGCACTTCAAAGCTCTTGGGGCCTCCAAACGATGAGGTCTTCCAGAACGATGTCGGCTGCTGAGGCTGAGCGGCGGGCTTCGGCTCGATCGGGGCAACGACAGGCTCTGTTGGTGCAACGGGAGCAGCTTGAACGCTTTGAGCTTCTGACTCAGCGGGAGCAGTTTCTGTGCGCAAAGCAAAATCAGCGGGCTCTGCGGCCTTCGCTTCTTCTTGAACGGGCTTTCTAAATAGATTGGCCATCGTGCCAACTTCTTGCGAGGGTTCAGGAGAATCCAAACCCGTGGCAACCACGGTGACACGAAGCTCTTCACCCATATCGTTATCAAAGGCTGTGCCAACAATCTGAATCGCGTCTTTGCTAACGAAGTTCTTCATAATCGACATCACTTCGCGCACTTCGCTTTGCTTCATTGTCGCTGCGGACGCAGTGACATAAACCAAGAGTCCTCGAGCGCCTTGTAGGTTTGCCCCTTCAAGTAACGGACAGGTGATCGCTTTTTCTGCCGCCTCTAAAGCGCGGTTCACACCCGAAGCCGTCGCAGTACCCATCATCGCCGTGCCCCTTGCACCCATCACGGTCTTTAAGTCTTCAAAGTCAACGTTAATCAAACCAGGCGTGTGAATGATTTCTGCAATGCCGTTACAAGCCTTATAAAGAACGTCATCGGCAGCGGCAAAGCAATCGAGCATTGTCGCGTCTTCTCCGACTTCTTCTTCTAACTTGTCGTTCAGAATCACAATCAGGCTATCGACCTTATCTTTGAGGTTTTCAATGCCCGCTTGCGCTTGACGCATACGACGCATACCTTCAAAGCCAAAGGGCTTTGTCACCACGGCAATGGTGAGAATGCCAAGTTGCTTGGCGATATCGGCAATCACAGGAGCAGCGCCCGTTCCCGTGCCGCCGCCCATGCCAGCGGTGATAAATAAGAGATTTGTCCCTTCAAGCGCTTCGCGAATCTTGTCGCTTGCCTCTTGCGCGGCCATCGCGCCCACCTCTGGGCGGGCGCCTGCGCCTAAACCGGTTTTCCCAAGCGGAATAATGATGTTGGCACGAGAGCGATTCAAGGCCTGTTGATCTGTGTTCGCAGCAATAAAGGTAATGCCACGGGCCTCATTGTCAATCATGTGTTCAACGGCGTTTCCTCCGCCGCCACCGACACCGATGACTTTGATAACTGCGTTAAATAATTCGGGTTGATCGTTAATAATCTGCAAGGGCATCGCTCTTCCTTATGAGTCAAAAACCACCAAGTCTTGGGTTTCTAACGGACCAAAACAACTAGATGGCACATTATCGTCTATTTTGAGGGTGTTTTCACGCTTAAAACGCACCGATTTCAAAAGAATTTTCTCGAGTCCCCAAAAAAGGGGAAAATTCTCAAAATTTAAGCCCCTCATCGACGCCGCCCCAGGCGATAGCGGCGGCCCCATTTTCGACTAAAAAAACGTTGGCTTTTTCAAAGTGTCCGCACCCAATAAAGGGAACTGGGGGACGCAGAGCCGACAAAGGAGACGGATGATTGGCTTTCAAAACCAAAATAGGACCTGTGGCATATTCTTTAATGAGCGCTTCTTTCGCTTGCGCTTTTGCGCCCCAAAGTAAAAAAGCAATGGGAGCGCTCCCCTGATGCGCAAGGCTATGCTCCAAAAGAGCATCCGTAAGAATCTCCCACCCAAGATTGGCATGGCTTGCGGCCCTGCCCTCTTTAACGGTAAGGACCGTGTTAAGTAGTAAGACACCTGCTCGAGCCCAATCCGACAAATCACCATTGACTCTCAGGTTTGTTTGAAACTCCCGAGCAATCTCTTTAAAGATGTTTTTTAGGCTCGGAGGTAATTTTGTACGGCTCTTTGGAACAGAAAACGCCAACCCTGTTGCTTCTCCTTGCTCGTGATAAGGGTCTTGCCCAAGGATGACAACGCGCACGTCTTGAGGCTTTAGAAGACGCAATCCATAAAAGGGATCTGGCGGGAAAATCGTCGTCCCTTCCTTAATTTGCTTATCGATAGCGTTAAGAAGATTTTTACCGACACAACCTTGAAAAAAAGAACGCAAAGGCGCTTCCCATCCAGCGGGGAAATTTTCACAAAGACATTCACATGATTTCAGCGCAACAGCCTTTTCCATTCAAAACTCTCTTTTGTTTCTTTCCTGTCGTAACCGACAATTTTTCCGCCAAATTGCCTCTTGCGCACGCGTTTTCCTTTGCTATAATCCACCCCTCTTGCGGGGTGTAGCGCAGTCTGGTAGCGCGCCTGCTTTGGGAGCAGGATGTCGGGAGTTCGAATCTCTTCACCCCGACCAAAGCGATTAACTGCCCGTAGCTCAGTTGGATAGAGCATCGGCCTTCTAAGCCGAGGGTCGCTGGTTCGAATCCTGCCGGGCAGGCCAAAAAATTTAACGGTGGGAATAGCTCAGTTGGTAGAGTCCCGGATTGTGATTCCGGTTGTCGTGGGTTCGAGTCCCATTTCCCACCCCATTTTCTGTAAGCCTTTCTTGTCACAAGAAAGGCTTTTCTTTAGTCAGAAAAATCTCCGTAAATAATGTTTCGAATAAAGCCCCAGAGCCCTGTATGCGCGCGCACGGTTTGACGCACGCCAATCTCGCTGCGGTGCCGCGCTTCTGACAAAACACCCATAATCGTCGCATCCTCAGGGTCCGTAAGAGAAAACCGCGTTGAATGCACCATAATGGGCTCCCCAATACGAACAGGTAACCCATAAAGCTGCTTTATGAGCTTAACAAAACCAGGAAGCTTTGCCATGCCGCCTGTGATCACAATGCCACTTGCCGCACGGCCTAACCAGTTATCACGCATTAAGTGTTCGGTTGCAATACGCTGCAAGATTTCAGTGACGCGTGGCTCAACAATGCGAACCACATCTGTGACAGGCACTTCGCGCTCTGCGCCGCTGGCCTCATGCTTGTAAGGAATCTTTGTAAAGTTATCGGTTTCATGAAAACCAATATGCGCATAGGTGCCCTTAATTTCATCGGCATCGTCCAAAGAACACCCCAAAACAGAGGCAATATCGCGCGAGAGGATGTTACTTCCAACCGGGACAACGGCGGTGTATTGAATTTGATTGCCCTGAAAACAAGCAATGTCTGTGGCACCAGCGCCGAAATCGAGCAAAACCACGCCCAATTCTTTTTCTGTTGGCGTCAAGCAAC
>CAVAQL010000075.1:0-3619 GCA_963590825.1 Bacteroides caccae
TTTTTGTCTTTAACATAGGAGGAAAGGCGATGAGCATTCGAAAAAACTCGCCAATCTCCGTGGAGATAGTAGCATAGTGAAGGTGACACTTTTGTGTCACTTTTTGTGTCTTTAAAGAGAAAAATTCCCGTTAAGACGCTGTCAAGAACACCTTTGAAGAGAAAGGTTTTCCCCGCATTGTTTAAAGAAACAATTCGAGTGCATTTTGTTATCAAAATACAACACTTTTTAAGAAGCAATGAGAAACCATCCTCTCAAGCTTTAAAACCGAGCGTTCTTGGAATTTGACTGATAGCATTGCCTGTGCGGTGTTGGTGAGTTAATCGACAGTGAATTGCCAAACCTCCTATCCTAACGCAACCTTGGGGGCGTAAAGAATTAGCGCTTCTGCGCTATGACGGTGCCATTTGGCACTGCCAACAAAGGCAAAAGCCCAATCTGCCGTTAACAGAAAGGGCTTCTTGTCTTTAACTAGGAGGAAAGGCGATGAACTTTCAAAAACACTCGCCAATCTCCGTGGAGATAGTAGCACAGTGCAGAAGAAAATTCTGCGTCCGTTTTAGGCTACGCCTAACGGTAGGGATTGCCCTCGTGCTCATCTCAGCGGTGATTAAGTTGCTCGAGTAATCGAGCCACCGAACGAAGGGGCGGCCCGTGTCGTCCCTTCACCGTTTTTTAAAGTCCCTCCTATTTCCACTTTCGTTGGCTAGAAGCGCCTCAGATAGGTTTTTCTCCCTAAGTTGTAACAAAGTTTTCTTTTATTTTCAGTTAGAATCGCGCTCTATTTTTTCGAAAAGGAAATGTCCTGACTTTTCATGTTTCTCTTTCTTTAAAAGGCACTAACAACTATGTTTCTTAAAGACAATTGGAAAGTGACGCTAACGATTTTGACGTTAAGCGCTGTACTGATGTCTTCGGGATACACGATGTTAATCCCGTTCCTACCGATGTATTTAATTGATGAACTTGGTGTCGATGCTGCCAACGTCAACTGGTGGAGCGGGATAATCTTTTCAGTGACTTTTTTGATTTCTGGCTTGATGGCACCAATCTGGGGAGCTTTAGCCGATAAGAAATCTCGTAAGCTTATGGCCATTCGCGCCGCTGCTTGCCTTGCGATTTCTTACTTTGCAGGTGCCTTCGTTCAAACGCCAATGCAACTTTTTGCCATGCGCGCATTTCAAGGATTTTCCGCTGGTCTTTGGCCGGCAACACTTGCAATTATGAGCGCCAAAGTACCGGCTTCTCGTCTTGGCTTTTCTATGGGCGTGATGCAGGGCGGTCTTACCGCTGGCCACGTTATCGGCCCGTTTTTTGGCGGCGTTCTCGCAGAAATGCTTGGCATGAGAGCCTCATTTCTTGTTGCCGCCGCAAGCTTAGCGACAATTACACTACTGATTGCCTTCTTTATCGATGAGCCTGCGAAAGTTGTCACTCCCAAACCCGTTGAAGTCAAAGCAAAGAAACGCTTTGCTATTCACGAAACGCTACGCAATCCCATTGTTCAACGTATGCTCTTTGCCGCGGCGATGATGCAACTGACGGTCATGATGGTGCAACCCGTATTGCCTCTTTATATCGGTGAACTTCAACAGTCGATGGATCACCTTGTCTTTATATCGGGCCTCGTGTTTTCTGTAGTCGGCATCTCAGGGATTTTTGCCTCCCCTCTCTGGGGCATCCTCGGACAAAGCTGGGGCTATCGTCCTGTTCTTTACCTTTCGCTCTTTTTTGGCGCAACCTTCGGATGGATTCAAGCCATTCCCCATGACCTCACGGAATTTACCGTTTGGCGCTTTATCGGCGGTATTGCCTTTGCGGGTGTCTTCCCTGCGATTAATGCGGTGTTAACGCAAACAACGAACCCTGCCGATCGTGGCCGCGTCTTCGGGTACAGTTATTGCGCTCAGCAGATGGGCTCAGTATTAGGCCCCATTCTCGGCGGCGTTCTCGCCACATGCTATAGCAACCAGATTGTCTTGGGCCTTGCTGGGGTTCTTCTTTATCCCGTTGTGGCGATTCTCTTTTTCGCTCGACCCAAAAAACGGCCTTCAGCGACAGGAACTCCTGCGCAAAAGCTCTAAACTTAAGACTGTTTTCTCGTAGGGAAAGCCCTTCAGAACTGAAGGATTCTTTGGTGCGGTCGGAGAGACTCGAACTCTCATGACTCTCGCCACAGCCACCTCAAGGCTGCGCGTCTACCAATTTCGCCACGACCGCACCGAGCCGATTTCTGCTTCGAAGAAAGAAAAGCGAACTTTTTTCGAAACTCGGCGAGGTTGCGCATTTTAGCGAAAAAATTCAAGAGGTCAAGAAAAATAGTTCTTTCGAACTAGATAAATCAGAATTCAGTTGATAAGATTAGAGTTTTGAATTCAAGAGAGCGCCCCATTTCACAGATTGTTGAAATGCAAAATACAGCGGGAGCTCTGTTCTTAAAGAGAGTGTTTCGTATGTCAGAAAATCTGTATTTTGACCAGAGCGACCGGGATCTGCTCGCCATGGTCAATTCGACCACGGAAACCCAGCCCGACGAAAAGCTTGAAGAAAAGCTTTTCAATACCGCTTTGCATCCGCATGGCATTATTAGTTTGGCGAGCTCACATGAAATACGTGTCGCGCACGCTGTGATTAACTTACTCTACAGCATCGAAGGCCCAAGAGATGCTACTGCCCGCTTGGCAGCGCTTCGAGCCCTTTACGATGAAGTTATCAATAGCGCCTCAACACCATTTCGCATTAACACGGGACGCGTTCTCGTGCAGATGATGAAAGACATTATCCGCGCTAAGGGTAATGATCTCGAGCAACTAAAACTCATCCACGACTTTCGAAAAGTCGCAGCCGGCAACCCTCGCATCGTGCGCTCCTTCTTGGCGTCACGCTATTTGTTTGAGATGCCCGAGAGTTGGGATCAGCTCACGATGGATCAGCACGTGCACGATTCCAATACAAAGGGCCGCAAGAACCCCACGTACCTGATTATGGATGCATGGGTCAAAGGCATCCGTAGCCTCACGGTGATTTATCACAATGCGATTAACCCCGAGGCTGTGGAAGAACTTACGACTGCTGCGGAGATCATGAAAATTCGCGTGCGTGTCGGTTTGGAATTTCGTTCTGTCTTCCGCGGTAGATACGTTGACTTCATTTGGGTCCCACGTGGCTTTGCCAAGTCCGAAGACGTTGTTAACTTCTTTAAGAGTGAACCCGTTCGCACGGTCTTAGAAGAAGGCGTAAAGGCCAATGCTTGGTATGCCGAGCAAACCTATGCGCTTTTAGAGAACTTTAACAAGCATCACCTCAATGCGATTGCTCAACGCTTTGGCATTACGCACCTTGCCCCCTTAGATAAGAAAGCCTTCACTGAGTTCGTTGGCACGGGCCGTGCTAGCCGCCTACACCTTTCGGACTTTATCCATAAGTGCCTAATTGGGCCAATGCAGGAGCGCGTTAAAGCCTTGCAAACTGCACTACCTTCTTTAAACGAAGAAGAGCGCAAAAATGCAACCGCGCAGATTGCTGATATGGATGCTCTTACATCCAACAAAATTCTTTCTGATTACTTAAGTGCTAAAAAGAATCCTGAGGTTCCCAATCGTGATGTACCCGCCAATGA
>CAVAQL010000075.1:3629-6698 GCA_963590825.1 Bacteroides caccae
ATGGGCGTCCAGCATTTCTTTCGATGCCGATTATCGAGCATCTAAAGCTGATTACGAGCTTACGCTCGGGCTTTAGAACGACGTTGCAACTCTCTGGTCTTACAGCAGCTGACGTACTGGAAATCCTTTGGGACGCACAGGGCCTATTTACGCACCTAGAGCGCGTTAACGTCAAAGAGTACTTTGATGGTGAAGTCCAGGACCTCACAAGGATTGGCAAACTTCAAAACGAAATTAACGAAGCACAAATTATTTCGCTTAAAGCGACCATCATGGAGCTTATTGCGGAAAATAAAGAGGATAAGGAACGCGCTGCGAAATTAACCGACATCCTCAATCATATTTCCGATTTGATTGCGCTCTATGAAGTGACACCTCTTGGAAGCACGTTTGGCACCGACTCCACAGGACACGTTGGCAATCGTTTCGGCATGGGATTGGCTGTCGTTGAGACGCTTCCTGCGGCCGCACAAAAGAAGCTTCGTGCCAATACGAAACTGCTTCCCGTTAACGTCAAGTGCGAAGTGCAAGATACCTATAGCGATGCGGGAACTCCTGGGATCCTTACGAAGTTTTTGCGTAAGGTAAGAAACAACCTTGCTATCGGAATGGATAAAAAGCGCGACTACACTGTCCGTGAGCGCACGGTTGAAGCCTCAGAAAAAGGCAACATCGCCACACTTGGCGGTATGACAGACGTCACAAGCAACGGTCTACTTGAAGCAAAGCCAGAGCCATCTAAGAAGATTGGCGCTAAATATCTAACAACACCGGTGCTTAACATCATCAAGGTACTCATTGGTTTGGTTCCTGCCTTCTGTACCTTCATGATTACGCAAAACTGGTGGTTCCTTGCCTGCTTCGGTGCCTTCATCTGGTTAGGCATCACAGGCTTTAGAAACATCATCCAGATGCTTATCGCCTCGGGTTCGTTCTTTGGAGGCCGCATTAAGTGGCATCGCACCGTGCAGTGGACGCGCCTTTGTGAGTCTTTGATGTACACGGGGTGGTCCGTTGTGCTTCTCGAAGGCTTGATGCGTAACGCAATCTTGGTCGGACTCTTAAATATTAAAGTCACAGAACATCCGCTTCTCGTCTTTACGGTGATTGCGTTAGCCAACGGCACCTACATTAGTTCGCACAACATCTTCCGCGGTTTCCCGATGACAGCCGTGGTCGGTAACTTCTTTAGAAGCGTGCTCGCGATTCCTGTGGCGCTTGTTTATAACGTCATTTTGGCTGCAATCCTGCCTTTCGTGACGGATATGCCCGTCTCGGATGTTTTAATTTACTCCTCGGCCATTATCACAAAATTGGCTTCGGATACGATTGCTTTAATGATTGAAGCCACCGCCGATCGCCGCAACTTCTATCGCCTGCGTAACCTTGATTACGATGCTAAATTCAAAGCAATCTTTTCATGCTACGTTAAGCTCGAGACACTTTTCCCTGAGCTCAATATGCTTGAAGTTTTAGCCAAACCCGGTGAATTCCAAAAGATTGCCAAAGTCAAGGGTGCCGCATTACGCGAAGAGCTCTTTGCTCACCTGATGGATTTGATGTTCTTCTGGTTCTATCGCAACTCAAGTCACCAAGTCTTTAAGGCGCGTATCAAAGCAATGACGCCCGTTGAACGTGAAATTTTGTCGGCTCTGCACATGACATTCTTCACGAGTAGCCCAGCAAACGCCAAAGAAATCATCGAAGAATTCTTAGGAAGCCATTCGGCAAAGTGTCTGGTCTTCTACGAAGAAAACTTCCTTGCCTACTTTAAGGCGATGCGTCGTTTCTTCCCGAAGCTTGTTCTTAAACTGCCTTCGGGAACTTCAGAAATCTAGCGTCAAAAACGGGAGCCTTAAGGCTCCCGTTTCCATCTTCACTTTAAAGCAATCGACTAGATATCAAAAAGCTTTTCTAGCGCGTCGCGATCTTTGGCAAGCTCGGGCTTTTCGCTCAGGATAATCATGAGCTTTAAGCGAGCCTTCGCTGCCGAAATCTCACCGCCAACGGCAAGACCTGCGCGGCGGGTATCGGTAACGCTACCAGGGTAGCCGTAAACGTCTAACACGCGACCGCCTGGAGTACGCGTTGTCAGCACAACTGCGATACCCTTTTTCACAGCATCTTCAATACCAGGAACAATCGGTGGCGGAACGTTACCACGACCGAAGCCTTCAATCACGATACCCTTGACGCCTTGGCTAACGGCAAAGTCGATGTAATCGCGCGTCGAACCTGTCATGCATTTAATTAAATCGACACGGGCCGTAAGAGCTTTCGGCGCAAAGCGAATCACGCCCAAGGGCTTACGACGCATCACAATCTTATCGAGATCAACGTATCCGACAGGACCCCACCACGGCGATTGGAATGTCGCCGGGTTTGCCGAGTGCGTCTTCATCACCTCGCCTGGCGCATGAAGCGTTTCATTCAAGCACACGAGAACGCCCATACCGATCGCTTCTTTTGAGGCCGCAGTCTTTACAGAGCAAAGAATATTCATCGGGCCATCAGGGCTTGTGTCTCCAGCACCACGCATTGCAGCAGTGCAGACAATCGGTTTTTCACTGTGGTGCAATAAATCCAAGAAGTAACTCGTCTCTTCTAAGGTGTCTGTCCCATGCGTAACAATGGCACCTGCGACATCGTCGCGCGTTAATGCCTTTTCAATTGCCACACTCAAATCCCACATATTTTGCGGGGTCATCCCAGGCGAAGCGATATTCGAAAACTGCACAAATTCCAAGGGGGCAACTTCCCCCAAACCAGGAACAGCAGCAGCAAGATCTTCACCTGTGCAAGCAGGAACAAGACCGTGCATCACTGGGTCATACTTCATGGCAATCGTGCCACCTGTAGCAAAAACGATGACTTTTTTATCAATCATTTTTCACTCCTTTATTTTTTTGTTCTTAGAGACACTCTAAGAACGAACAATTAATCCGTGATTTTTAGCGCGATTCGATGCGGCAATGACCTCATCGTAAGCTTCTTTTTGACGAGCACTCAAAAGCGGGAGCGCTTCTAAAATCACATCCACATAGCGGTCAACATCGGTTAGCGTCAAAG
>CAVAQL010000076.1:0-6592 GCA_963590825.1 Bacteroides caccae
GTGTTTCCTAACGTTTCCCAAATGCTGTCTCACTAACGGAGACTTCTTTCGACTGTTTTGTAAACACCAATGACCTGGCAAGCTTTCTCCTATCGTTTTTTACTAAAGCAAACTACCTAGTTTTCGTGACGCAAAATGCAATCTGTGTATTTCGTGGCATTTCTTTGTTTTTCTTAAGTATCTCTCTATAGAATGTCTTTCAGTTTTTCCAACAATCAGAAAACATCGGTCCAATCGCGTCCACTGCGAGGGGAAAGGTGCAGTTACTTAAAGGAAGATGAAGTGGCAAATCTAATCAATCGTCGCGCCCTTATCGTAGGCGCCGCTAGCCTTTGTGCAGCACTCAGCATTCCGTCTATCGCTCTTGCTCAGACGGGTACCGGCAACAAACCCATCCGTATCATCGTCCCCTATTCTCCTGGTGGCCCGCTCGATGTCTCTGCGCGCGCAATCGCTGAATCCGTGAAAAACGATCTCGGTAACGTCATCGTTGAAAACAAGCCGGGCGCTGGCGGTAACATCGGCGTCTCTTACCTTGCGCAACAAAAGCCCGATGGCATGACGCTTTGCGTGGGTGCGGTCGCAACGCACGCCATTAATCCGAATCTCTTTAAGAAACTCCCCTACGACCCGATTAAGGACTTCCGTCCTGTCACGCTCATTGCTCACGTGCCAAACGTTTTGGTTATCACGCCAGCTTTCCGCGACAAGACTGGTGTTAAGAGCGTCGCTGATCTTATTGCCTACTGTAAGAAAAACCCAGGAAAGCTTAACTACGCTTCGGGTGGTAATGGCTCGGGCGGCCATATGGCAGGCGAACTCTTAAAGGCCCTTGCCAAGATTGATATGGTTCACATCCCATTTAAGGGAGCTGCGGCGGCTCAGTTATCCGTTCTTGCAGGACAGACCGATTTGATTTTCGATAACCTCGCAAGTGCCAACGCCAACATCCTTGCTGGAAAACTCATTCCCCTTGCCGTAACAACACCGACACGCGCCAAAGCGCTTCCAAATGTCCCGACGATGATTGAGTGTGGCGTTAACGACTTTAACGTTTCAACGTGGTATGGACTCTTTGTTCCAGCCAAGACGCCTGATGCAATCCTCAATCGCTTGAATTCAACAATTACGAAAGCTCTTCGTAGCGATGAATTAAAGCGTCGCATCTCCAAGTTAGGCGGTGAAGCTTCTCCGTGCACACCCGATGAGTTCTCCGCTCTCATTAAGAGTGAACTCAAGAAGTACAAGCACGTCGTCGAAGTTTCTGGCGCACACGTTGACTAACATAACAAACAGCTCTCTAGAGAAAAGTTCTCGTAACTTTTCTCTAGAGCTTTTCTAGTTTTTTGTCTATGACAATCAAGAACGCAAAGAACTTTTGGGCTGGCATTATGTTTGCCGTGCTCGGCGTGTTTTTTATCGTTTTTGCGCAAGAAAACGATATGGGGACTGCGGCTCATATGGGGCCTGCTTACTTCCCGACGCTCCTCGGTGGCCTCTTATCTATTATGGGTGTCTATATCGCCATCTTGGGACTACTTTTGCAGCCCGTAAATAACGATGGAAAGGTCGAGGCCTTTCATTGGGACGTCTTAGGATGGATTCTTGGAGCTGTGTTTGTCTTCACACTCCTACTAAAGCCCCTAGGATTGATGCTTTCGCTAGCGGTGATGATTGTCATTTCTTTACTCGCGGAAAGAAAGCTTTACTTGAAAGAGACGATTGCTCTTATCGTCGTACTTGACTTTATTGCTTGGGCCGCCTTTGTCTACGGAATTGGCATGATTGTTCCGGTTTGGCCTGCCTTCTTTTACTAAGCGAGGAACGCAAAATGGATTTATTTAGCAATCTCGCCTTAGGTCTTGAAGCGGCGATTTCTCTACAAAACCTTTTCTACTGCCTCGTGGGCGTTACGATTGGAACGTTAATCGGCGTTTTACCTGGTATGGGGCCAGTAGCGGCTGTGGCGATGCTTCTTCCTGCCACATACGCCTTAGATCCGTCGGCTGCTCTGATTATGCTTGCTGGCATCTATTACGGCGCCCAGTATGGCGGTTCAACAACGGCGATTCTTGTCAATATTCCTGGAGAGGCTGCCGCTGTTGTCACATGCATTGACGGTCACAAGATGGCTAAGCGCGGCAGAGCTGGCGCCGCCCTTGGCATTTGCGCAATTGGTTCCTTTATCGCTGGATGCTTTGCAACGCTCTTAATCGCTGCCTTTGCGCCTCCACTCATTGCTGTGGCCTTTCAATTCGGTCCTGCCGAATACTTTAGCCTGATGGTCTTAGGTTTAGTTGGCGCCATTGTTTTAGCCACTGGTTCCATTCTTAAAGCCATCTGCATGATTATTCTCGGGCTCTTGCTCGGCATCATCGGAACCGATGTGAACTCAGGAGCCCTACGCTTTACCTTTGGCATCGGTGAACTGCAAGAAGGCATCGACTTTGTTGCACTTTCGATGGGCATCTACGGCTTTGCTGAGATTATGAAAAATCTCGAGCTCGGTGAAAAGCGCTCGCTCGTTCCCAATCGTGTGGGGTCAGTGCTCCCGAATCGCGAGGAAATGAAAGCCTCCGCGGCTCCCATTGCCCGCGGAACATTGATCGGCTCTTTCTTAGGCGTTCTTCCTGGGGGCGGCGCGTTGTTAAGCTCTTTTGCTAGCTACACAGTGGAAAAGAAAATCGCAGGAAATCGTGCAGATCCCCCGTTCGGCCAAGGAAACATTCGCGGTGTTGCGGGTCCCGAATCTGCCAATAACGCTGGAGCCCAAACCTCTTTTATTCCGATGCTCACCCTCGGCATTCCTTCCAATGCTGTGATGGCCCTTTTAATTGGCGCCATGATGATTCACGACATTGTCCCAGGGCCTCAGGTGATGAGTTCGAACCCGTCGCTATTTTGGGGACTCATTGTCTCGATGTGGATTGGAAACCTCTTCCTTATCATCCTTAATTTGCCGATGATTGGTATTTGGATTCAGCTGCTGAAGGTCCCCTATCGTTGGCTCTATCCGGCCATTCTCGTATTCTGCTGCATCGGGGTCTTTTCTATTAACAATAATGTTTGGGATGTGTGGGTCACCATTTTCTTTGGTGCCGTCGGATACCTCTTTATTAAGCTTGAGTGCGAAACGGCTCCCTTAATTCTCGGCTTTATTTTGGGTCCGATGATGGAAGAGAACCTACGTCGCGCAATGCTTTTAAGCCGAGGCGATCCAATGACCTTCTTTACGAGCCCTATTTCTTGTGGCTTATTAATTGCAGCGGCTGCTTTGCTCGTTGTTGTTGCGGCACCGTCGGTTAGAAGAAAACGTGAAGTTGCCTTCCACGAGGATTAGAAATTCCCCATAGCAATGGACAATCGGATATTAGCCAGTCCTTTTAGCGAGCCACCTAGCGAGAGAATGCGCGAGGTGGCTCGCGCGTTTCACGTTCCCGATAATTTTGCAGGACGCGTGGGCGCTCTTATCGTAGAGGTTAGCGGGAAAGAGGAAATCCTTTTTGAACTTGAAGCGGCGCGAGAGGAACTTTTTATCGACTGGAGAAAGGTTTCTGCTAAAGCGCTTTGGCCAACCTATAAAAAAGAGGACGTCCCCGACGTTACTCTACAAAATGCGACAGGTGAAGTCACAACACTAAAAAAGATCCTTACCGAAGCACTTGCCTCTTACCCAACACGCCCCTTTGAGCAGGGCGGACGTGCGATTGAATTGCGCAAGGCCTTTATGCGTTTTGCTCTAACTGATGCCCTAAATAGTCCGGCTGTTCGATTGCTTGCGCGTTTTGCCAAAGACTTCTCCTATGGGGTCCCCATGGAGCTTTGTGAATGGTGGATTGGAAAGAGCCCCTCAACAGAAGTTCGCCACAACGGGATGTTTATCGCACCAAAGACTCACGCAAAGCCTCTTATTGAGTGGCTCTTACGAGGCATCCCTCACGAAACCCCTCACGGCGTTTGGCCCGAATCGGAGGCGCCCGCTTTACCGATCCTTTACGAAGACGATGACATTCTCCTAACGAACAAACCCGCAAAGCTTGCTTCTGTTCCTGGCATTCGCGAGAAAGTTGATGCGAAAACCGTTCTTGAAAAAGAAAAGGGGCCTCTATATATCGTTCATCGACTCGATACTGACACCTCGGGGCTTCTCCTATTTGCAAAGAACCCAAAGGCGCTTTCTTCTCTTTCGGAGGCATTTCGGCGCAAAGATGTTTTGAAGTGCTACAAAGCCCGATTAGCTGGAGAACTGAAAAAGGAAACGGGAGAAATTACGCTTCCCCTAAGAACAAATCCCTTGGATGCTCCTCGTCAATGTGTCATTTCAGAGGCCGAAGGCGGCAAGCCCTCACGAACCCTATTTGAACTCTGCGACGTAAAAGAAGGCACGAGTGGAAAATATTCTCTCGTGAAACTTTATCCAGAAACTGGCCGCACACACCAACTGCGCGTGCACTGTGCTCACGCCGATGGTCTAGGTCTCCCTATTGAGGGCGACCCCTTTTATGGCTTTGGTGGCCTATGCAATCAAGTGGCAGGTCAGCGTCTTCATTTACACGCGAGCGAAATCACCTTTCCTCATCCAACGAAATCGGAGATTCTTCACTTTGAATCCAATCCTGAGTTCTTTGAATAACAGCGCCATTTGTCTCACTTTCAAAATCCAAGAATCGAAAATTCCTCTATGATTCTCCTTGTCATTTACTTTTCGTACAAGGTCATTAATTAAAGCAATGTCTGAAGACAAACCACCTTGTTTGCTGCTGTGGAGCATTTACCATGCGTGCTAAGTTTGAAGCATGGATTCATCGGCAGTGGGCTAAGCGCGGGTTATTCGCGCTCCTTTTGAGTCCCTTTTCTCTTTTATTTTTGCTCGCCATCAAAATACGCCGCTCGCATATTGTGCCCGTGAAGCTTCCTGTACCCGTTGTGGTCGTTGGAAACATCTATGTGGGAGGCACGGGGAAAACCCCCGTGACAATTGCTCTTGTGCGAGAACTGGTTAAAGCTGGTCTTCACCCGGGTATCGTCAGTCGCGGTTACGCAAGTTCCAGTAAAGAGTCAACGCGCCTTGTGAACTCAGACTCGAGCGCAAGCGCGGTTGGTGATGAGCCTCTACTCATTTATCGAGCCACACAGTGCCCAGTGGCTGTCAATCGCAATCGCGTTAATGCAGCGCAGACTCTTTTAAAGGAACATCCCGACATCGATATCATCGTAAGCGACGATGGTTTACAACACCTACGCTTAGCGCGCGATGTTGAGCTTGCTGTTGTCGGCGCTCGTGGTTTGGGTAACGGCTGGGTACTCCCTTCTGGCCCCCTTCGCGAACCACCAAGCCGGCTTGACTCGGTTGATGCCATCATTTTGAATGCCACACGGGAAACCTTAGCCACTCGTACACCTCGTTTTGCGGCAACGTCTCAATTGGGCTTTGTGAAAAACTTGGCCACAGGCAAAACAGGCTCGATTAACGAAATTTCAAAGCTTATCGAACAAAAGCATCTAAAAGCCGAAGCCTTTGCGGGCATCGCCTTGCCGAATCGCTTTTTCTCGATGCTTCGTGCGCACGATATTGACTGTAAGGGCATTGCTCTTGCCGACCACTATGGATTTAAAGAAAATCCTTTTAGCAAAACCGACGCCGACATTATCTTTATTACAGGAAAAGACGCCGTTAAATGCGCACAAAACCCAGAAATTGCTCACGACGAGCGTCTATGGGTTGCTGACCTTGAGATGGTTCTTGACCATTTCTTAATCGATCGAATTATCGAAAAGATTCACCAATCTAAGGAGTCCTAGTTTCATGGACACACGTTTAACAGAAATTCTTGTTTGTCCAGTCTGCAAGGGACCGCTACGCATGAATGCGACAAAAACAGAGTTGCACTGCGCCAAATGCGCTTTGGGATTCAAGATTGCCAACGACATCCCTGTGATGCTTAGCTCGGAAGCGAGAAAACTCACAGAAGAGGAAATTGAGGCCGCTCGCGTCAAGGCGGTGCAATCATGAGTTTTATTGCCATTATTCCGTCGCGCATGACATCAACGCGCCTACCAGGGAAGCCCTTAAAAGATATCGCTGGCAAACCCATGGTTGTGCGCGTGGCAGAACAGGCCTCTCGCTCGGGAGCGAGCCGTGTTGTTGTGGCAGCCGACGCCAAAGAAATTGTCGAAGCTTGTAACGCCTTTGGGTTTGAAGCGATGCTCACAAATCCCAATCACCCCACAGGAACCGATCGAATTGCTGAGGTGGTTCAAAAGTTGGCGCTCACAGACGAAACCATTGTCGTTAACGTCCAAGGCGATGAGCCTTTGATTGACCCAGCCGTCATTTCTCAAGTCGCGAACTTATTAGCAAGCGACACGCAATGTGCGATTGCAACAGCCGCTCACAGTATTTCAGATGCAGAAAGCTTTTTTAATCCGAACGTCGTCAAAGTCGAACTCGATAAGAATGCGCATGCATTGACCTTTACACGTGCCCCGGTACCCTGGCCGCGCGATGCGTTTGCGAAAGACAAAACAAAATTGCCCGTTGGCTTTTGTGCCTATCACCACATTGGGCTATACGCCTATCGCGCGCACTTCC
>CAVAQL010000077.1:0-5704 GCA_963590825.1 Bacteroides caccae
TGGATCTTGGGTCATCCCTTTGCACAAGAACACAACCGCGTTGCAAAGACTGTCCAATCCGCGCGTGGTGTAACGCAAACCGTGAAGGAAACCCTGTTGAGTATCCCGTTAGACTCAAAACCCATAGAAAACCCATACGCGATATCGCCATGATTCTTTACCTAAAGGATGACAAACTTTGGCTCGCAAAGCGAGAAAAGAAAGCCGTTTGGCAGGGCTTATGGAGCCTACCTGAAGTCGCTTTTGTCGATGGAATCCCCGTAACGCATTTTCATCACGCCTTTTCTCACTACGAGATTGAAGTGAACCTATACGCCAAAGAACTCACCCAAAATGAAGAGCCCGAGGGCAATGGCAAATGGGTTTCTTGGAGTGAGCTTGAAATCGAAGCCCTTCCCTCGCCTGTGCGTCGCGCCCTACTTCAAATCCGAGGCACTGTATAGCGTCAAGGCGCCCTCTCTAACCATGTAGACGGTATCTTGCGCCCCTGTGAGCGTTTCAAAGTCGATGTCTGTTTTGATGCCATTTGTCTTACAAAGAGCAATGAGCGTTCGCAATAGGCCAAAGTGCCCGACTAAAAGCGTAACTCCCGTTGTCCTGTCGATGACAGAAGAAATTCGCGCTTGAAATTCGTCGCCCGATTCGCCTTCGGGCGGCAAATACGATAAGGGGTCGTGTTGCCTCATGTACCAGCAATGGGGATACTGCTTTTGAATTTCCTCATGCGTCATCCCCTCTAAAAGTCCATAGCACTGCTCGATAAGTAGCGGCTCAGAGTGGATTACGCCAGGAAGACCTGCCTCCTTACAAGCAATTTGCGCCGTTTCCATTGCGCGAACAAGGGGGCTAGCGAAGATTTTTACTTCTTTGGGATCAATTGCTTCTTTAACCAATAGGCGACGAAGCGTCTTTCCATTTTCAAGAGCCTGCGCCCTCCCTGTCTCATTGAGAGGGATGTCTTTTCTGCCCTGCAGTTTCTTTTCACGATTCCACTCGGTTTGACCATGACGCAAAATAAGTAAAACCTCGGGAAAGTGCACCAGTGCTTTTGTCATCTTTTTCTCACGTAAATTTCTTTGCCGCAAATTTTAAAGCGAGGCTAAAGGCCTGCGCGCTATGATTGACGACCTTATGAAACGACTTTTCTAGCCTAAATCGTTATGAAACCCCTTATCTGTGTTCCGATGGGAGATCCCGCAGGGATTGGCCCCGAAATCTTGGCTGCGGCCTCTGTTGATTCGATTGTCACAAACTCCGCGCGACTTCTTGGCGTCGGCAGTCTCGACGTTCTTGAGCGCGCGGCTCAGGCAATGCACGTTACCCCAACAATTCACACGGTCGATGAATCTTTATCGGGCATTCGTGAAAACACGCTTAACTTTCTTGATTTGGCCAATATCGGGATTAACGACTTTGAAGTCGGTAAAGAAAGCGCCGCCTGCGGAAAAGCCGCATTCGAATACGTTGCAAAAGCCACAACGCTTGCGCTAGAAAAGAAAGTCGATGCCGTTGCCACAACCTGCATTAATAAAAAGTCTCTTCACCTAGCCCACGTCCCTTATGTGGGACACACCGAGATTTTGGCAGGCATCTGTAAAGCCGCTGATCCTCTAACAATGTTTCAGGTTAAAAACTTACGTGTTTTCTTTTTTACGCGGCATCTCTCATTACTCGATGCCTGTAAGGCTGTGAAAAAAGAGGCGCTTTCTCGTTTTATTTTGCGTTGTGCCACGGCGCTTCACTCTCTTGGTATCTCTTCGCCCCGCCTTTGTGTTGCGGGGCTCAATCCCCATTGCTCAGACGATGGTCTATTTGGAAGCGAAGAAAAAGACGAAATTGCGCCAGCAATCCACGCTGCGCAAGAGGCTGGTTGTAACGCATCGGGGCCATTTCCCGCTGACTCAATCTTTCATTTTGCTCTCACTTCGAATGCCTACGACGCTGTGATTTCTCTATATCACGACCAAGGACATATCGCGACAAAAATGGTGGATTTCGAGCGGACGATTTCGGTGACGCTTGGACTTCCATTCTTACGCACTTCTGTCGACCATGGCACAGCGTTTAATATCGCCGGCAAGGGACTCGCAAGCCCCGTGAGCCTTATTGAAGCCATTCGATTGGCTGCCCTTTATGCACCAAACTTTCTTGCGTGAAAGCACTAGTCAAAAGAAAGCGACTTTTTTCCGCAACAGCGCATCTCGGTGTCTAAAATGGCGAGATTCTTCTTTTACTATTTTTTCGATTGAACTATGAACTACGCCATTATCGGTTGCGGCCGTATTGCCGCTAATCACGTGAACGCTGCCCTCCAATGCGGGATGAATGTTGTCGCCGTCTGCGACCTCAATCAACGCGCTATGGATGCGCTCGTCTACGAATTTAAGCTATACAACACCAAGGAATACACGGACTTCAAGCAGATGCTTCGCGAAAACAAAATCGATGTCGTCAGTCTCGCTGTCGATAGTGGTATTCGCGCCAAGATGGCTCTTGCCGTCCTTGATTTTGGTGTCCACCTTATTGTGGAAAAACCGATGGCAATGAGCCTACCTGATGCCGATGCGATGATTGAAAAAGCCGAGCAAAAGGGTGTGAAGCTTTGTGTGTGCCAGCAAAACCGCTACAACGATGCGGTACAAGCCACGCGTCACGCTCTTGAAGAGGGCCGCTTTGGAAAACTCTCGCATGGCACCGTGCACATTCGTTGGCACCGCAGTCACGACTACTACGCGCAAGCCACCTGGCGCGGCACGTGGGCTCGCGATGGCGGCGCTTTGATGAATCAGTGCATCCACGGTATTGATTTGCTGCGTTGGATGATGGGAGATGAAATCGAATGCGTCTACGGAGCAACGCGTCGCCGCTTTCACCCCTACATCGAAGCTGAAGACGTCGGTCTTGCCGTTGTAAGTTTCAAAAATGGCGCAATTGCCACCATTGAAGGAACAACCAATATCTTCCCCAAGAATCTTGAAGAGTCCCTTTGCTTATTTGGCGAATCGGGAACTGTGAAGATTTCTGGCGAATCCACCAATGAAATTGCGATTTGGCAATTCGCCGACGAGCGCGAAGAAGATGCGAAGATTCGCACGATTCGCGAGGAGACTGTCAACGTCTACGGTAATGGCCATTTGAGAATTTTTGCGGACATGAAAAAGGCTATCGAAGAAAATCGTAAGCCGTATGTCGATGGCTACTGCGGAAGACGTGCTCTTGAACTCGTGCTTGCCATTTATAAGAGCCAGAAAACAGGACTTCCTGTTGAGTTCCCGCTCACCGACTTCGCTAGCATCGATATGACAGGCGAGTTTTCTTAAAGCCCTCGGGCCTCATAGAAATTTTCAGGGTAGGAAGCGTTCAGGGCTTTCTACCCATTTTTATCCGTATTTAATCTCGCGCAGTTTGCGTGCATCGCGCTTGGTAGGTCTCCCCTTACGAATCGATGTTGCGGGTTCTTCTGCAAAGCGCTTGATTTGTGCAATGCGCTCGCGCTTTTCTCGCGACTGCTCGGTTTCCTCATAAAGTGTGCGCGCAACGGTTGCCGGCCCCCGAACTTCGCTTAACCCTGCAACCTGAACTTCAAGGCGTTCTTGCTCGCGAACAATCTGCAAGACGTCTCCAGGCCGAACCTCTCGCGATGGTTTCATCCTTTCGCCACTCATTCTCACGCGCCCAAGTTCAACCGCCTCACGCGCGAGTGTTCGTGTCTTAAAAAAGCGTGCCGCCCAAAGCCATTTGTCAATTCGCATTGCTTGTTGCCTATCTGATGCTGTTTCTCCCATTTTATACTTCGAGTCACTTCGTTTTAAAAAGAGTTTTTCCATGCGCACTGTAAAAATTGGCCGTGTTTCTCTTGGCGTAAAGCCCGTAAAAGTTCTTGTGAGTCTTGAAGGGCCAACGGCACGTCACCTATACGCTAAAGCCCAAGCGCTTGAAAAGAAACCCGTCGACATCCTTGAGTGGCGCATGGATTCTTTTCAGTCGTTCGAGTGCGAGAAGCTTTGTGCCACTTATAAAACTCTGAAAGAGAAAACGAAAAAACCAGTTCTTTGCACGTTAAGAACAACTCGCGAAGGCGGAAAAGCCGATCTCTCTCGCATCGAGTACAAAACACTCTTAACTCAGTTTCTAAACGAAGCCAGACCCGATGCCGTCGATATCGAATTCGGGCGTGGTGATATTGAAAACCTGATTGTTCTTGCAAAAGCACAATCCGTCCCTGTCATCACTAGTTTTCATGACTTTAAAAAGACGCCACCTGAGGCGCTCCTCTGGAACAAACTAAAGCGCATGAAAGATATTGGGGCCGACGTTTTGAAAATCGCCGTGATGCCAAAGAGCGAAAACGATGTCTTAAAACTTTTCTCTGTTCTTCTTCAGGCAAAAACGCTTAATCGCCCACTTATTGCGATTGCCATGGGAGAACTTGGAAAACTCTCCCGCGTCACAGGAAACATCTTTGGCTCTTGCGCGACATTCGCTTCGCTCGGGAACACTTCCGCTCCAGGACAAATCGATTTAGAGCAAACACAAACGCTCTTAAATTTGCTCAGTTAGAAAAATAAGCGCTGCCATTGCCTCCTATAATGATTTAATCGTTTATTAAAAAGAGAGGAGCACCCTCGTGTCACTCAAAGAATTTACTTTTGCCTACGGGCGTGGACAAAAAACATTTTGTCTTGATGATTCACAAATTCTCGCTGAAGTCCATACCGAAGACTTTCCTGTCATGGCTGATATAAAAGCAGGTGTTCTTCAAGCCATTCGCAATCCGATTGGATGTGACTCGATTGACAAAATCGTAAAACCAGGCGATACCGTTGCCTTCATTTGCAATGATCCAACGCGCGTAGCCAATAGTTTTGACTTTATGCCCGTGCTTGTCGATGAGATGAATCGACTTGGCGTTCGCGATGAAGATATGAAAATTGTCTTCTCTCTTGGCTCGCACCGCGATATGACGCACGAGGAGATGGTCGCTGCCGTTGGAGAAAACGTCGCAAAGCGTCTTGCGATGTACAACTCAACGTGCACCGTGGAAAAAGATTTTGAGTACTTTGGAAAAACCTCGCGTGGCACACCTGTTTGGATTAATAAACACCTTTGTGACGTCGACCACGTCATCCTCACGGGAACCATCGTTCACCACTACTTCTCGGGTTACGGCGGTGGAAGAAAGGCGATTCTCCCTGGATGCGCTGCGATGGAAACAATCCGTGTAAACCATAGCTTTATGCTCGATGAGCACGCGGGTCTCGGTAAGACAGTCGGTAATCCCTGCTACGAAGATCAAATGGAAGGTGTTGCGCTTTTCGCTAAGGGGCGGTCCCTCTTCCTTTTTAATGCGATTTTGAATGCCAAACATCAATTCCTCAAAATGTTCGCAGGCGACTACATTGCCGCACACAAAGAGGCTTGCAAGTTTGTCGATGAGGTCTATGGGAGCGTCATCCCCAAAGAGGCCGACTTGGTTATCGCAAGCTGTGGTGGATACCCCAAAGACATCAATGTCTATCAAATGCAAAAGACGATGGATAACGCGATGTGTGCTGTGCGCAAAGGGGGAGTTGTCATTCTCTTTGCCGATTGCGAAGAAGGCTCGGGATCAAAAGTTCTCGAAGAAACGTTCCGTCGTCTAAAGACTCCCCTGGCAATTAAGTGCGAGCTTGAAGCGAACTTTAAGATTGGTGCTAACAAGGCC
>CAVAQL010000077.1:5730-6522 GCA_963590825.1 Bacteroides caccae
ACTTTATTTTGGTCACGCGGCTTGATAAAACGCTTGCCAAAGATATGCTCTTTACAGCAGCTGTGGATTCCTTTGAAGAGGCCTACGAAGTTGCTAAGCAATTCGTTGGCGAAAAGCCAACGACCATTTTGATGCCAGAAGGAAGTCTTACAGTGCCTCGCGTTGCACATGAATAGGACGCTATCTCTATGCCGCTTTTCCTTAAAAGCGGCATGGCCCTCTAAAAGGCACTTTTTTACACTCCGATTTTGAATCGTTCCCGCTATAGTTCGCTTTATTTTTTAAAGAAAGACTCTATTTCTCATGACACGACTCGAATTAGCCGCGCAAGAGCGCATCGTCAACCACATTGCAACAACCATCAAAGCTCAAACTGAGCAAGTCAATGCAGCCATTAAGCTTCTTGACTCGGGTGCGACAGTGCCCTTTATCGCACGCTATCGCAAAGAAATCACTGGCGGACTCGATGATGCACAGTTGCGTGAACTTGAAGAAGCTCTCGAATACGGACGAGGCCTTGAAGAAAGAAAGGCAAGCATCCTTGAATCGATCGAATCCCAAGGAAAATTAACCGACGAACTGCGCGAGACCATTCTTCAAGCCGACACAAAGCAACGCCTAGAAGACTTGTATCTGCCGTTTAAGCCCAAGCGCCGCACTCGTGCCCAGATTGCCAAAGAAGCGGGGCTCGAAGCGCTTTCTGAGGCTCTCTTTAAAGACCACGACTTGGTTCCTGAAGAAAAAGCCAACGAGTTTCTTAATCCTGAAAAAGGCTTTGACACAGTGAAAAGT
>CAVAQL010000078.1:0-6350 GCA_963590825.1 Bacteroides caccae
AAGCCCACTACCAATTGAAAGCAACGCCTGGCGAAAAGGGGCTTCTTGCTGTCGAACTGACACTGAAAGCACAAGTGACAACACAGTGCGTTTACTGTGGAGAGCCCTGCAGAATACCCATCGAAAAGACAATGGCGCTTCTTTTAGCGCATAGCGAAGAAGAAGCTGACCATTTTCCCATTCCCGAAGATGGAGAATTTGACATCATTGTGGGATCTAAGCGCTTTAATCCTGCCGATTTAGTTGCAGAAGAACTCATTCTTTCCTTACCGAACTTTCCAAGGCATGAGGCCTGCCAACGAACTGGCGCTTTAAATGAGAGAACAGAAGAGACCAAAATGGAAAATCATCCGTTTTCCAATCTTGCCGATTTAATGAAACTGACAAAGCATTAAACACTTTTAGGGGCTAACACCAAAGTTAAAAGCCCCTTAAAGTTAATTGAGCCCCATAGAATGAATTTTTGGCGCATTCAGTACGAAGTAAGAACCTAAGGAGAAAGTTTATGATGAAAAAGCTCACATTTATTGCTGCAACAGTGGCGTTTGCCGCATCCGTTTACGCCGCGCCGATTACAGGAAAAGATGCCATATCGGACCCCACGAAATACTATTCAACACTCGAAGAAACCATCGATAGCGTCGCACTGATTCCGCCACCACCGATGCCCGTGAAAGCTGGCGACCCTGTAAACGACGCCGACCGCATCGCCTACTTTGAAGGAAAAAAGATGCGTACCGCCGAACGTGGCGCACAAGCGATTTTGGATGCAAATGGCTCACTGATTCATGTCGCTTTCCAAGACGCTTTTGGCATAAAGATCACAAAAGAAGAGACGCCGAAGCTTTATGCTTTCATTAAGCACCTTCGCAGTGAAACAGGCTCTCTGGCCCCACGAGGCGCAAAGAAAAAATACAACCGTATTCGTCCTTTCGTTTATTACGGAGAACCCACATGCTACAAAGATGACGAAGCGCGGTTAAGTAAAGACGGTGGCTACCCCTCGGGTCACTCGGCACGTGGCTGGGCCATTGCTTTGATTCTTGCGGAAATTAATCCAGCTAACAAAGATGCCATCTTAGAACGTGGTCTTGACATGGGACGCTCTCGCATTATCTGCGGATACCACTGGGCCTCTGACGTTGAAAATGCGCGCATCATTGGCGCAGCTAACGTCGCTGTCCTTCACGCCAATCCCTGGTTTATGAAAGACCTAAATGCTGTGAAAGCCGAATTTGCCGCATTAAAGAAAGCTGGCAAAGTGAAAATCCACAGCGCCGAATAAGACCTACTAATCAATCACGAAGGGACGTTCACTTTTTTAAGGACGTCTCTTTTTTTAGGCAAACCGAAAAGAAAACACGAGAAACCATCCCCGTATAATTCACCGAAAAAAAACGAGTCAACGTAAGGAAAACTTCGATGAAAAAACTGACGCTCTTCGCTTCATGCGCTCTCTTTACTTGTTGCGTTGCCGCCGCTTCCATCACTGGGGACGATGTTCTCACGAAACCGAACAAATACTATTCAACGCTAAGCGATGCTGTCGATAGCGCCTCTCTTCTTTTGCCGCCGCCAACGCCCGTGAAGGCAGGAGACCCAGTTAACGAAAGAGATCGCATCGCCTACGAAGAAGGGAAAAAAATTCGTCAGACTTCCCGTGGCGCATTAGCGGCTCTTGATGCAGACGGCTCACTCGTACACCTCTCATTTCAAGATGCCTTTGGTGTGAAAATCACAAAAGAGGATACCCCGAAGCTTTACGCCTTCATTAAGCACTTACGTAAAGAAACAGGGTCTTTGGCTGTGCGTGGCGCTAAAGAGAAATACCATCGCATTCGTCCCTTTGTCTATTACGGGGAAAGTACCTGCTACAAACCCGATGAAGAGCGTCTCGCAAAAGAGGGCAGTTACCCATCGGGACACTCCTCGAACGCTTGGGCCACGGCATTGATTCTTGCCGAAATCAATCCAGCGAATAAAGACGCCATCTTAGAGCGAGGCCTTGATATGGGACGCTCGCGCGTGATTTGTGGGTATCACTGGGCTTCTGACGTTGAAAACGCCCGCATCACGGGTGCGGCTAGCGTCGCTATCCTTCATGCGAATCCGAGGTTTATCCGTGATTTAAATGCGGTAAAAGCCGAATTTGCCGCATTAAAAAAAGCCGGGAAAGTCAAAATTCACGGCGCAAAATAATGAAGCTTTTCGCTTAAAGCGCGGGGACGAAAACCACATTAGGCTCGTCCCCATTTTATTGGTGAAGCTTTAAAAGCTTATGAGAAAAGTGCGTGAAAGATTTTCACAAGAATTCCTGCAGCGATGAGCCAAAAGAGAATGGCGCTACCTTTATTTAAGATGCGCGATACACCTTTGCCCTTTAGATAGTGGCTTGCGAGGATTGTTAAAGAGCTATACAGCACGTGTCCGCAAAAACAGACAACGCCATAAATGGAGATTAAAAGCGCTGCTTTCTGCACGTAGTCTTCATCGGGATGAATAAATTGCGGGAAAAGTGCCACTAGGCTCACAATCAGCACAGGGTTTGTGATACTCAGTAATAAACCCGTGACAAACGCTGTTTTCATATCATCGCCAGCGCGGTTTTGGGCGTGATAAGCCGCACTTGAAAAATCGACTTCGGGCGCTGTCCAGTTGCGATAGCCCAAATAAAAAAGAACCAAGCCACCAGCAATCTGTATGGCCGTGTAAAGCGTCTGAGAGGTCGCCACAACAACGCCCAGACCAGCGGCACAAGCAATGTTTGTAATCACAACACCAAGGGTAATTGCCGCTGGAGACAAAAACATATGGCGTTTCCCATAGCGAAAACCACAGGAAATCGTGTAAAGAACACCAGGGCCTGGCGTCAAAACTGTGACAACAATGAGTAAAAAGAATAGAAGAATTTCGTTTTGCATAGCCATTGACTCGGGTACAAGACGAAGGAATTGATTTAGGGAAGACGCATCGTAACACCAAAGTACAAATATTCCTATACCCCGAAAGTACTCATCAAAAGAGTCGTCAATAATGGCTTAGTCAGCGTCAATCAGGATTTCGAGTAGTTCACTTTCAAGATTAACAACCTCGTCTTGATTGCGAAGGGCTTCTCCATCGATTAAGAAGACGTCTTCGACGCGCTCGCCTAAGGTTGTAATCTTGGCGCTAATGAGATTGACGTTGTGTCGCGCTAGTTTCTGCGTAATTGCATAGAGGAGCCCCATGCGGTCATTGCAACTGACTTGAAGGATAGAGCCTTTTCCTGACGCATCGGTTTCAATATCGACAATCGGTTTAACGGGAAAGCTTCGTGAACGCCGAGAGAGTTTGCCGCTCAGGGTAAGCTCAGAGTTATCCGTGCTTTCTAGACTCACTTTTAAGTCTTTTATCAATTGCGCAGTGAATGTTTTGTAATCAGCGCGATCTCTCTTATCTTGCGCTAAAAAGGTATCGAGCACTTTCGCGGTTTGTGTTGTATGAATACGCGCTTCTAAGACGGATAAGCCGTCACGCTCAAAAACGCGAAGAATTTTGGCGACAAGCCCCGAAGTGTCTTCCAAGTAAAGAAAGACTTGAAGTAGGCCGTTACCCTTATCACGAAGAGAAATGAGGGGGAGTTCTTGCGCTTCGTTTCTCAATAGCACGTTTGCGTGCCAGAGAATATCCTCCATGCTGTGGCGCATGAAGTAGGTCAAATCCAAATCATGGATAAATTGATCGATTTTCTTATCTTCGAAACCTGCTTTTCGTAAGGAGGCTTTTGTGCCTTCTTTTTTCTCACGAATAACGGATTCACGCGTCTGTGCGCTACTAACGCCCGAAAGGTAAGAAAGCGTCTTATCGTAAAGATCTTCAAGAAGTCGTCCTTTCCAAGCATTCCATAGTTTTGGATTCGTCGCTCGGATATCGGCAACAGTTAAAAGATACAAAGCATCTAAGGCTCGTTTTGTTTTTACGAAGCTTGCAAAGTCTTCGATGACCTTCGGATCGGTTAAATCCTTTTTTTGCGCAACGTGATTCATCGTCAGATGTTCTCGAACGAGGAATTCAACAAATTGTGCGTCGCTCTCACGGATTCCTAATGCTAGAGCGATTCGTTTGGCAATGACGGCACCAATCTGAGCGTGATTGCCACCTTGGCCCTTACCAATGTCGTGTAAGAGCGCGGCAAAGGTCAGTAGGGAGCGGTCTTTGAACTCAGCCATCACTTGCGAGCAATGGGGGAATTCATGCGCGTAGGAGGAATGTGTAAAACGCCTGATAAAACGAATCGTCTGAATCGTGTGTTCATCAACGGTGTAGACGTGAAATAGATCATGCTGCATTTGGCCGACAACGCGGCCAAATTCAGGAATAAGGCGGCCTAATAGTCCCCAGCGATTCATGAGCGTCAAAGCGCGTGTACAACCATAGTGCGCGGAGAACATTTCATGAAATAGGTGCCGAACGCCTTCGGGGTAAAGCGCCTCAAAGTAGTTTTCCGTACTTTCATTGGCAATACGATACAAAAGACGCAGTAGCCTCGAAGAAGGTTCGCGATACGTTGTGTTATGCGCAATCGTTAAAAAAAGCGTCACAAGTTTTTCGGGATGCTTTAATAGGGTTTCTTCACTTTCAATATCAAAGGCGGCGTTTCTCTCTTCGTTTTGAGCCTCAATCGTTTTTGAGGGGATTGGGAATAACCTCTCTTCAATATCGCGCAGTGTGATTTCACACAAAAGTTCAACTTCGTGGGCTGTGCGATAGTAGTGCTTCATAAGAAGTTCAGCCGCATCGAGGCCTGATTCCGACTTAAAGCCTAAGGCTTTGGCGAGAGCCGTTTGCTTTTCAAATAAAAGCCGATTTTCTCCACGATGGCTCATGAGGTGTAGTTCAATACGCAGCCTTCCTAAGAAGCGATGAGCGTCAGTAAGACGATTAAATTCATTTTTAGTTAAGAGTGCGTTTGTGAGCAGGGCATCTAGCGTCTGACCTAGGCCTGAAGCCCTCGCTTGCCAACCCATCAAATGAATATCTCGCAAGGCGCCAATACTTTCTTTTACATCGGGTTCAAGCTCATACGGTGTATCTCCACGCTTATGGTAGCGTTGTATGCGCTCAAGCTTTTTTTCTTGAAAGAACTTTTTCGCATCAAAGGTACGGTGAAAAACTCGTTTTGCCTCGATGCCAAGTGATTCAGAGCCAAAGATTTGAGTTGCTTCTAAAAAATTCGTTGCAAACGCAATGTCGGTAGCGGCGTCTTTCCCAACTTCCTCAGGAGTGCGAACAGAGGCGCCAACAGTTAACCCCAAGTCCCAAAGATTCGTTAAGAATTCTGTAATACGCTCTTTTTCAGAATCGGTGATTTCGTTTGAAACAATCAAAAGTAAATCAATGTCCGAGTAGGGAAAGAGCTCCCCTCGGGCAAAGCCGCCTGCGGCAAAAAGCGCAATGATTTTCGGATTAATGGTGCTTTTTGCGCGATTGACGATCACTTCGCGCAAAAGTGCCGTATGCACTTTAAGGTAAGCGCTCACATCGTGACGGCTTTGAAAATCGAGGGCAAGTTCGGCTTTCTTTTTTAAGTAGTCGTCTTTTGTGAGCACATCACAATCCTTTAAGTTAAGTTCGCGGGCTTTTTCCAGCCTTTAACCCAGCTTGGGGCATCGGGAGAACCCGCACTCACTGTGAGAATGTCATAACCGGTTTCTGTCACAAGCACCTGCAATTCCCATTGCGCCGATAGGCTCTGATCTTTTGTGACAACGGTCCAACCGTTACCAAGCGTTGAGATAAAACGTTTACCCGCGTTAACCATCGGTTCGACAGTGAAAATCATGCCCGGTTCAAAGTCAGCTGTAGGTGCTGAAATTGGGAAGTGGCTTACGTGAGGCTCTCCATGAAACTCGCGGCCGATGCCATGGCCACCGTACTCACGCACAATCGAAAGCCCTAAGGGAGCGATAAAGTTGTAACAGGCCTCGCCAATGTCATTGAAATTAGCGCCTGGCCTTACGGCTTCAATGCCAGCCCACATGCAACCAAAAGTCGCATCAATCAGTCTTTTCCCGGCAATTGTGGGTTTCCCAATCTGATACATCCGCGAGTTATCGCCATAAAAACCATCTTTTTCTATCGTGACATCGATATTGACAATATCCCCATTGCGAAGAATCTTTTTCTCGCTCGGTATGCCGTGGCAGATGACGTGATTGACAGAAATGCAGGTCGCAGCCGGGTAGGGCGTCATACCGTTTGGTGCGTAATGTAAGCAAGCAGAACGAGCATGAAGCACGTTTCTTGTGTAATCAAGCATTAAATCGTCAAGCTTCTTCGTGGAGACTCCAGCTTTCACTAAAGGCGTGATG
>CAVAQL010000079.1:0-6322 GCA_963590825.1 Bacteroides caccae
CAGAAGTAACTGCCTTTGGAAGGTCAACAGCATTTGCGAGATTTGTCACACCGAGAGTGGCCCACACAGGTAGCGAAAATAGCTCACGACAAGCGAGAGCCGTTTCAATGCCTTCGGCTAGGCCTAAGAGGTCTTTGACCTCTCCAAATCGCACAAAAGCGCCTTTAAATGCGCCAGGCATCATTTTCTTTGGCTTAGGAACATTGGCTTTCTTTCCGTTTTCTAGATAGGTCCTATGTAGGTTCACAACACGGCCATTTTTGTCTGTGACGCGAGTAAGCATAGCGGCATAGACTCCTGCGACTTTCCCATCATCATCGAGATATTCAAGCGCTTTGTGATAGCGCACCTCAGGAGTGGCGTTCTTTGGATCCAATCCACGGTTGGCTAAATAGGTCCAAACGGGGTCTCCTAAGACAATGGGAGAGGCTTCAGACCAAAGTTGTGTGATTTTGCGCAGCCTCTCACGTTCAGCTTCTTCTTCGGGGCTTATTTTTCTTTGGGAGGAGCTTTCATCCTCTTGTGCCGAATCAATTCCACAGAACCGCTCGACAAATTCGAGTGCATCTAAAAAGTTTGTTCCCAAAAACTTCGTAAGAAGTGAAAGACCGTCTCCTCCCCCACAACCGCGGCAAAAGTAGTTGCCGTCGCCTTCTTTATCGAGAAAAGAAAAACGGTCTCGCCCGCCACAAACAGGACACGGGCGATTGACCTTATCGAGTAAGTCTGCTTTAACACCTGCGGCTAAAAGGATTGAGCGCCAACGCCCAAGAGCTGCGCTTTTAGCGCGCGTAATTCTTTTTTGAAAGCTTGGGTTTTGCATGAGACTTACTCCTATGCAAATAGTTAGGTTACAAGCCTAGCAAAATAAGCGGCCCTATATTGACATTGTTTTGCCGAAAAACTTCATTTCACCCAACAAGAGCACAAACGATGACGCTAAAATGCCAAAACTTGTGACAAATCTGTCACGCTCTCATGAAATAAATGCTCATGGATAAGCAACTACTTGCTCAAAAAAATGTTCTCGTTGTCGGCGATTCCATGCTAGACAAATACTGGTTCGGAGATACCAATCGGATTTCTCCTGAGGCACCCGTTCCCGTTGTTCGTATCGTTCGCAGTGAAGAGCGCCCTGGAGGGGCCGCGAACGTCGCTCTTAACGTCGCAAGCCTCGGAGTGAAAACAACCCTGATGGGAATTATTGGTGCCGATGAAAATGGCTCCAATTTAAAAAAGCTTTTATCTCCTGCGGGAATCAACTGTCAACTTCTTTCTGACCCGGCAGTAAAAACTATCCTGAAGTTACGCATCGTTGCGCGTCAACAGCAACTTGTGCGCATTGATTTTGAAGAACCCCCATCGGGAGATGTGCTTGCGAATCTTTTGTCGGACTTTTCCGATGCCATCGAACAATTCGATGCTCTTGTCCTTTCCGATTACGGTAAAGGAGGCCTCACACATATCAGAAGCATGATCGAGATTGCTCGAGATAAAGGCATTCCTGTGTTAATCGATCCTAAGGGCGACAATTACGATCGATACGCTGGCGCTACAGTGATCACGCCAAATCGTGCCGAACTCGCTCTCGTTGTCGGGTCTTGGACAAGTGAAGAAGATCTAACAATTCGAGCTCAGAACCTTCGAGACCGATTGGGCCTTACAGCGCTCTTGTTAACGCGAAGCGAAGAAGGAATGACTCTTTTTACTGCCGATGGTGTTCAAACGGTTCCTGCGCAAGCGCGAGAAGTCTTCGATGTCTCTGGCGCAGGCGATACGGTCATTGCTGTCACGGCAGCGATGCTCGCTGCTGGCCTTAACCTATCGGAAGCGGTACGCATCGCCAACCGCGCAGGCGGCATCGTCGTTGGTAAACTTGGAACGGCAAGCGTTTCCTATAACGAACTTTTCGGAATTTAACTATGGCTTATCTTGTCACTGGTGCAGCGGGTTTTATTGGTTGCAATAACGTAATCGCTTTAAATGATGCGGGCATCACCGATGTCATCGCTGTCGACAATCTGACGCGAGCCGAGAAATTCAAAAATCTTTGCGAATGTCACATCACGGACTATTTCGACAAGAACGACTTTATCGAGCGCGTGAGAACGGGTCGTGCCCCAAAGCCCGAGGCGATTTTCCATCAGGGGGCCTGCTCGAATACGATGGAAACCGACGGGCGCTACATGATGGAAAACAACTATCGCTACACACTCGAACTTTTCGAGTGGGCGCAAGCTTTGAAGATTCCTTTCATTTACGCAAGTTCAGCGGCAACCTATGGCGCAAGCCCCATTTTTGTTGAAGATGTGAGCTACGAAAAGCCCTTAAATGTTTATGGATACTCCAAGTACCTTTTCGATCAAGTCTTGCGTCATCGGGCTCGTGACTTAAAGGCGCCTGTGATTGGGTTGCGTTACTTTAACGTCTACGGGCCTCACGAACAGCACAAGGGCCGCATGGCCAGTGTCGCTTTTCACCAATACTTCCAATTCTGCAAAGACATGAAGGTCCGTCTTTTCGAGGGCTGTTTGGGTTACGGCAATGGCGGGCAGATGCGCGACTTTGTTTATGTTAAAGACGTCATTGCCGTTGCCATGCACTTCTTAAATAAACCTGTGACAGGCATTTATAACTGCGGCACAGGACGTGCTCAGCCCTTCAACGACATTGCCCTCACCGTTGTCAACACGCTTTCAGGGAAAACGCATACCTTAAAAGAAGCCGTAGGCGAAGACCTCATTGAATACATCGAATTTCCTGAAGCATTAAAGGGAAAGTATCAGGCCTATACGCAAGCCAATCTCGAGAAACTACGCGCCGCAGGATGCGATGTGAAGTTTCGCAGTGTCGAGGAAGGTACGGCCGAATACATGCACTATTTGGCAAAGACCTATCCAGCGGGCGTCCTATAAATGGCTTTCAAAGGCGCATTCTTAGACCGCGACGGCGTCATTAACGTCGATCGCGGTTATGTTTATCGGATTGAAGATTTCACGCTTATTGATGGGGTTCTCGAGGCCGCCGTGCGCCTTTTTGAACACGGCTACAAACTTGTCATCATCACCAATCAATCCGGGATTGCTCGCGGCTTTTACAAAGAAAGCGACCTCGCTCTTTTAAACGAACACATCCTCAATGTATTTAAAAAAGCCGGAGCCCCTCTTTCAGGCATCTACTGCTGCCCGCATTTACCCGATGCGCCACTTGAAGCCTACCGCAAGGTCTGCGACTGCAGAAAACCCGCGCCTGGTCTATTTTTAAAAGCGGCAAAAGAACTCGATATCAACTTAGAAAGTAGCGTTGCTTTTGGGGATAAGGAAAGAGACCTGGAGGCCGCAAAGCGCGCAGGTGTCCCTGTACGCATCCTTTTAGGTCAAGATGGGAAAACAATTCCCGCCCAAAGCGCATCAGCCTCAGCTGTCGCGAAAGACTTACTGACTGCCGTTGATCTTCTTGAGGCTTTAAACAAACTCTAGCTCTTAGCCCTTCTAATAGCCCAAGCAATCGCAACGACAAGCGCTGCGCCAACAATGCAACTTACGTTGTGATAGTTCGCAAGCGCTGGGAATTGATCGATCATCCAAGCGTCTGTTGAGAGCATCGAACCTGCAATCCAACCTAAAAGCGCTCCGCCAAACCAAATAATGATGGGGAATTTATCTAGGAAGGCAAGGATTACTTGGCTGCCGCAAACGATAAAAGGAATCGAGACAAGTAGACCAAAAATCACGAGAAGCGTCTGGTGATCATCGTGCGCTTGCTGCGCGGCAGCAGCAATGGCCAACACATTATCTAAGCTCATCACAAAATCAGCAACGATAATGGTTTTAACAGCGGCAAAAAGCTTGGTGCTTGAAGCAACTTTTTCGCCTTCATCGTGGCTTGGCAAAAGAAGTTTTACGCCAATCCAGATCAATAACGCGCCGCCCACAACCTTCAAGAAGGGTAAATCAAGCAAAGCCACAGCGCACGTAATCAGTATCACGCGCAAAATAATCGCGCCTGTTGTTCCGAGAACAATCCCCTTGATTCGTTGTTGATGCGGAAGATCTCGACAAGCAAGAGCAATGACCACTGCGTTATCGCCCCCTAAGAGCAAATCAATCAAAATAATTTGACCAACAGCTCCCCAATGAAGGTTTACCAACAAATCAATAACGTATTGCATGCGCTCTACCCTTTTTTACGCCAGGAGAAATTGGCATTCTATCGAAAACCCTTAGATTGACAGGCTGGTTTTTTCCTTTTGTAACGACTCATTCTCGAGCGTTTTCGAGAACTCTTCGAATCGAATCAAAAGAAAAGCCACGATTGGCTAGAAAACGGATTTGGCGTTGACGGTCTTTATCGTTTTCGGGAGGCGTGCCAAAACGCCGCTCCCAAATCTCTTGGGCGCGTTCAACCTCAGAAGGCAGAGCTTCTATCGCGCGATTGGCGATTTCTGAGGCGATGCCTGCCTCTCGAAGTTCGATGGCAAGCCGAAAATTTCCGTAACGTTTTGAGCGGGCGCGGCAAAGTGCTTCAGCAAAGCGCTCGTCGCTTAAAAAGCCCTTCTTTTCGAATTCATCGAGTGTTGCCTCGACTTTTTCTTTGTCTTCCTCGTAGGTAAGGAGCTTTTCGCGAAGTTCTTTTCTCGAATGCTCACGCCGCGAGAGAATCGCAATACCCCGCGCCGCAAGGCTACGGGGTTTTGCGTTTGACTTACCTAACTCTTTAGGCATCTTTATCTGCGGAAGCTTCCTGTTTTGCTTCGCTTACCTTATCTTCTGCTGAAAGGCTTGTCGGTTTTGCCTTCATGCCACGCAAAGCACGAATCTTGTTTTCGATCTCGATAGCGACTTCAGGATGCTCTTTCAGATACACGCGAACATTGTCGCGCCCTTGTCCGATGCGCTCGCCTTCGTAGCTATACCAAGCGCCGCTCTTGACGACAACATTGAGTTCAACACCTAAGTCGATTAACTCACCCTCGTGCGAGATTCCCTCGCCATACAGGATGTCAAACATCGCCTCTTTAAATGGAGGAGCCACCTTGTTTTTCACAACCTTAACGCGGGTTTCGGATCCATAAACTTCATCGCCGTGCTTAAGCGGGAGCTTGCGGCGAATATCCACACGCACGGAGCTATAAAACTTCAACGCATTGCCCCCTGTGGTTACTTCGGGGCTACCGTAACTGACGCCAATCTTCATGCGAATCTGATTAATAAAGATAACGAGAGTCTTGGTCTTTGTAATCGAAGCGGTTAATTTACGAAGTGCCTGGCTCATGAGACGGGCCTGCAATCCTGGAAGCGCCTCGCCCATATCGCCTTCGATTTCGCTACGAGGCGTTAAAGCAGCCACAGAGTCAATGACGATTAAATCAACAGACCCCGAACGAACCAAAGCGTCCGTGATTTCAAGCGCCTGCTCTCCCGTATCTGGCTGAGAAAGCAATAAATCATCAAGCTTCACACCCAACTTTTGTGCGTACTGCACATCCAAAGCGTGCTCGGCATCGATAAAAGCGCAGGTGCCACCAATCTTTTGCATCTCGGCAATGACGTGTAGCGTCAAGGTTGTCTTACCCGAACTTTCTGGTCCGAAGATTTCTACGACACGCCCACGGGGCAGCCCCCCGACACCAAGCGCAAGATCAAGACCCAGAGAGCCAGTGCTCACGACCTCCACATCATCAACGTGGTCGGTATCGCTCATACGCATAATCGAGCCCTTACCGAATTCCTTTTCAATATAAGCTAACGCTGCTTCTAGAGCCTTTTTGCGCTCAGCTTGATCATTGACACGTTCAACCCGTACAGATTCCGCCTTCTTCTTGTCGGCTGCCATGATGCAGTCTCCTTAACATAGATAAAAACTATTGATAACCATTTGCCGAAAGTTTTGTGCTTTGGAAGATCATTAAATTATCCTCTGAAAGCCTCCTGCCTCAAATCTTGCCTTTCTTTGCAATACTGAAACAGGCTTCCGACTTTTCACGTTTTTTATTATGCACGAAAACTTTCGTCGTAAACGAATTTGTGCGGTCAAATTTATTAGTGTTTTCCCTAATAAAGGAGACTAAACCACATAGATTTGATTAATTTCAAGAGCGCTTGACCCTCAGCCGCCATTGATCCTGTTGCGGGTACGGCTCGCCTGTATTGACAACACAGCCTTTTTTAGGCTCGACGGATCTTGACTTTCCCTAAGAATTCGTGTTTAATTCGCTCCCTCGGTTGACTGTTCCTCTAGCGAACTAGAGCTGACCGCTTGGTTTGAGAGGGTCGTTAGCTCAGTCGGTAGAGCAGCGGACTTTTAATCCGTTGGTCGTGAG
>CAVAQL010000080.1:0-6147 GCA_963590825.1 Bacteroides caccae
CGCGGCGTATCAGCTAAGTACTTGGGTTTTCCGTCGCGATAGTGAATACGCGCGAAAATGCCAAGCACTTTTAGATGCCGTTGAATTCCCATCCACTCCACATCGCGCCAAAAGGCGCCAAAATCAGTAGGCACAGGAATTCCTGCGGCTCTTGCCTTTTCCCAATACCGAATTGTCTGATCGATGACAAAGTCCTCGGGCCACGAAATGAATGCATCACGCAGCAATGAGGCGATGTCGTAACTGACGGGTCCAAAAAGCGCATCCTGAAAATCAATGACACCAGGAAGCTCTCGAGAAGACACCATTAAATTGCGTGGCATGTAATCGCGATGCACAAAAACCTTCGCTTGAGATAGGTTATTCGCGACAATGCGTGAGAAAACGGTTTCGAGATTCTTCTTTTCCTTTTCTGTCATTGTGTAATGACGGTGACGCCCGACGTACCACTCAGGGAAAAGGTTTAATTCGCGACGAAGAACCGCTTCATCATAAGGTGGCAAGATTCCCTCTTTCGACGCTTTTTGCCAAGAAACGAGTTCTTCAATCGCTCCTTCAAAAAGCGTTGCGGCGTTTTCTTTATTGAGAATCTCAAGATAGGTCTTCGTTCCCAAGTCGCTCATCAAAATGAAACCGTTTTTCTCGCTCACTTCAAAAAGTTCAGGAACATTAAGGCCTGCATTTTTCATCAAGGCCTGCACCTTAAGGTAGTTAGCAATTGGCTCACGCTCTGGAGGCGCATCCATCAAGATATAGGTCGTACCCGTTTCACTTTCAATGCGGAAATATCGACGAAAACTTGCGTCAGCACTTGCTGGGCGTAGTGTCTCTTTCTTTAACCCATATTGACTCGTAAAGGCGTTAAGCCATTGAAGCAATTGATCAAGACGCGCATCGAGTTCTAGCATTTTTCCTTCGCTTCCTATCTTTGGGACTCTTTTTTCTTTCGGAAAGCTTCCTGAGAGCCCCTATAATCACCATATTGCGTGTTGGCCAGCCCAATGGACAGGCGAACACATCTTGATTTGCGCAACTATACCGTGTTTATGTCAAGCTCGATTCGCCCTTTTCGTCTTCTAACGACCGCTTCAGCTGTCATTGCTGCCCTAGCGGCTTTTCCCACATACGGACAAGAGTCCAAAGGAGTGCTCGCGCCTCCTGAGATTTCGCAAAAAATCACCAAGATGAATTCTGAGACAATCCCTTGGATTTCTTCTGAGCGCCTCGAAGAAAATCGCGCAGGCGAAGAAGCAGACGCATTAATTGCGTTTGCAGAAGAAATTAGTGGATCTCCAGAAACCGAGATTGTTTTAAAAGGTGACGCTGAGTTACGCCGTGCTGGGTCAACCGTTAAAGCCGACCGCATCATCTACAAACAGTATGAAGATACGGCGCGTGCCATCGGTAATGCAGAGGTCTCACGCTCAGGAGTGACATTTCGGTCTCCCGAGATTACCTACAAGATGGATTCTCAAAGCGGTGAAGCCAATGACGTTGAATTCGAATTCGCCCCAACGCGCTTAAGAGGAGAGGCCGCCTGCGTGCGCTTTCAATCGGGCGATTCAACCGACATGGAAAATTCGATTGTCACCACCTGCCGCAAAGGCGATGACAGTTGGTGGATTGAACTTGATAAGCTCACCATCGACGAATATGACCAAACTGGTGTCGGTCGCAATGCCGTTTTAAAGATTAAAGGCATTCCTGTGGCAGGAGTACCATGGTTTACCTTCCCTGCTGGTGGCAAGCGCCAAAGTGGCTTGCTCGCACCTTCGCTTTCGATTAGTAAGAGCCGCGGCCTCGATCTCGCCGTTCCCTACTACTGGAATATCGCACCCAATTACGACTACACGATTACGCCCCGAATCATGACAGGCGCTGGCGTGATGCTTAGCAATGAACTGCGCCTTTTAACGAAAGACTTCTCCGCAGAAATCTATGGCGACTATATGCCGCACGACAGATCAGACGACGCACCTGACTCAGCGCGTTGGTCTGTGTCAGGAAAACTCTCTGGCAAGACCGCAGGCATCGGTTACGGCATCGATTACACCAAAGTTTCTGACGATAACTTTACCTCAGACTTTGGTAACAGCTTGCGAGATAGTTCAGATTCCGTTTTAACGCAAGACTTCTGGGTTAACTTCTCACGCAAATACATCAAGGGGCAGATTAGCGTTCGCAAAAACCAGGAACTCAATATTGACGGAAAGGTTACATCCAAACCCTACGAGAAGATTCCTGAAATAAAGCTTTCAGGCTATGCGGCCAATATCGAAGGCTTTGAAATTAGCACAGACATCGAAGCCACACGCTTTAGGCATCCAACAAAACTGGAAGCCGACCGATTTGTCTTCGATCAAGTCGTAAGTTACCCATTACAAGGAGCGAGCTGGTTTATCACGCCCCGCGCAGAACTCATTAGCACCTGGTACAACCTTGATAAAGCGGCTACTAAAAATGGCGATAAGCATCCAGGAATCACAGTTCCGGTGCTTTCTGTGGATGCAGGCTTGACCTTTGAACGAGAAACCACCGCTAGTGGTCGCGCCACAACACAGACTCTTGAGCCGCGCATCTTTTATACCTACATCCCACACAAAGATCAAAGCGACATTCCCGTCTTTGATACGTCTTTGTCGGATATGAACTTTGCTCAGCTCTTTACGGAAAACGCGTGGTCAGGATATGACCGTATTGATGAAGCTAATCATCTCACAACGGCTCTTACAACGCGTTTCTTAGATGATGAAACAGGTGCCGAGTGGTTCCGAGGCGCCATCGGACAGCGCTTTTATTTGGATGACTTTTATCAATATGGCACCAACAGACGTCGCAACACCATCGAAGACCGCAAGTCCGATTTCTTAGCAAGCGTTGGTGCCAAGCTCTTTAATAACTTAACGGTCACGGGCTTTGGCCAATACAACTACGATAGAAAAGATTTCAATCGCGCCAACTTTGGCATTCGTTGGCAGCCCAAACCGATGAGTGTTGTAGGTCTTTACTACCGCTACAACCACGTGAACAATCCCGAGTCTGACCTTAACTTTAAGCAGATTGACCTTTCTGCTCAGTGGCCGATTACGGGACGCCTTTATGGCTTGACACGCCTAAATTACTCGCTACTGAAAAAGCGCTGGGTTGAGGCTCTTGCTGGCTTTGAATACGTTGCCGATTGTTGGACAGTTCGCCTTGTTGGACAGCGCTACATCACAAGCGAAGATAAAAACGAAATGCGCTTTTTCGTCCAACTTGAACTGCACGGCTTAGGCTCTGTGGGATCGAGCCCGCTTGAAACACTAAGGGAAGGCATCCCAGGATATCAGGCGCAAAGGCGAACCCTCGCGCCAGGACGGTTCGGTGCTTTCGACTACTACCAGTAAAAAATCAAAAAACTTTTTCGGTGAGCTCGATGTGAAATCTCGAGCTCATTTTTTTGGATTGCGCTTTTTCGGCTTAAGCACTTTCTTTGCTGTGTCGATAAAGGCTCGTGCCGCATGCGATAAGTATCGACCGCGTTTCCAAGCAAGAGAAACTTTGTTTTCAGGTAGCGAATTCCCTAATGAATAAAGCGACACATTCTTCGCATAACAATCCTGCGCAATCGTCGATGGAATCAGAGCTCCACCAACGCCTGTGGCAATCAAGGCTGGCACCGTAAGAATCGATTGCGTTACAAGCGCAATGGGAAGATTAACGTGGTATTCCTCGCAAAGCTGGAGATAGTATTTTTGAAACATCTGCCCGTACTGCATAATGATAAAAGGGGTTCCATCGAGAGCAGCAAAATCGATTCGCGGGAATCTTCCATTCTTGCAAGACGGATGCGCCCTCACATAAGGGTGTTGTGCGGGAAGCCCCACCAAAACCTTTTCAGAATAAATCGGATACGTTTCCAATGCTTCTGGAGTCATCGCTGTGATAACAAAAGCACAGTCAACCTTCCCTGTGGCGGCCAAATCGGCTATTTGACTTGTTGTTCCCTCCTCAATCTTAACCATGATATCGGGATATAAATTCTTAAACGCGCTAAGAATCGGATTAAGAATCGTCCCTGTCCGATACGCGGTCGAACCGATGCGAACCTCTCCTGTTTTAAAGCCGCGCCGATCAGAAAAGTATTGCCTACATTCGCGATCGATTCTTTCAATTTGCCGCTGCGACTCAAGTAACTTTTCACCTTCTGGTGTGAGCTGCCACGGCGTTTGTGAGCGATCAAAAATCTCAATGCCGTAGTCATTTTCCACACGCTTAATGTATTGACTTAACGCAGGCTGAGAAAGAAAGAGGCGACGCCCAGCGGCGGCAACTGAACCCGTTTCTATGATGGCTTCCAAATGTTTGAGAATCGTATTCATAGCCTTCCTCACCATTAACATTTTCGTTAATTATCTTCAACATAAATAATATTTGTCAAATAGCTATCGCCTTCCTAAAATCTTTCCCGTTTTCTGAAGCCTCACAAATCTTCTTGAAAATCAAGTAAATATTCGGCTTCAGCTCTTACTAGAAAGACGATTTATGCTTGACCTCATCATCCGAAATGGCCGCGTTGTTGATTACAAAAATCACATCAACACCGTGACCGACATTTCAATCAAAGACGGAAAAATCATTCACGTTGGGAAAGCCAAAGAAAGCGCCGCACAGGAAATCGACGCAACTGGCTTACTTGTTGTTCCCGGAATTATCGATAGCCACATGCACGCCTCTTCTTGGCTAGCAGGACCTCTGAGTTTTCGCATGCTTGCCGCCGCTGGCGTTACCACAGCCATGGAAATGGCGGGCCCCTTAGAGTGCGTTAAAAAATACATGCGGGAAAATGGCACAGGACTTAATATCGTCTGTCTTGAATATCTCCGCGCTGGGGAAAATCTTCCCAACAACGACCCATCGATTAAAGACGTCGAACGCGTTGCGTTAGACGCCTTAAAGCGAGGCGCATTCGGCATCAAGCTTTTAGGAGGCCACTATCCCATTACGTTAAAGTCCGAAAGAGCTCTTCTTGAGTACACGTCTAAGAACCATATTTGGCTTGCTATTCACGCTGGATCTCTCGAACACGGATCGAATATCGAGGGCATGCGCGAAGTCATTGAGTTGGCCGATGGCATACCCTTTCACCTCTGCCACATTAACGCCTACTGTCGCGGAGGCATCAAGGCGATTGAAGATGAAATTGCTGAGGCCGTTTCCTTACTTGAAGCGCATCCAGAAATCGACACCGAAAGTTATCTTTCCCCCATTAACGCCTGCTCTGGAAAATGCATCGACTCAATTCCAGAGAGTAACGTCACAAAAAATTGCCTGGCGCTTCGAGGCTACAGCGTCTCAGAAGATGGATTACGTGCCGCGCTCAAAGATGGCTACGCGAGGGCACACAAAACAGAAGATGGCCTCACGCAATTGGCCGCTGTTGATGAGGGTGTTTCAATCTGGGAGTCCCATAACACAGACACTCCCGTTAGCTTTTACGTGAACCCTTCGCTTTCTTCGTTTTATTTTGCGACAAAGAAAAGAAAAACGGGGCACTATCTTGTCGACAGTTTCTGCACCGACGGTGGTGGCATCCCGAGAAACGTCATTATCCAAAGCGGCCTATCTCTTGTGAGATTTGGGGCAATGACACTCGAAGAGTTTGTTCTAAAATCAAGCTTTGCTGCCGCTCAACTGATGGGGCTAAAAAGAAAAGGACATTTCTCGGCTGACGCTGATGCCGATATCACGATTATCGATTTCAATGCGCAAACGCCGATTCACTCCTTTGTCAAAGGCAAACCCGTCCTTCTTAATCAAAAGATTCTCGGTCATGGAGGCACTCTCATTACAACAAAAGACGGCGAAAAAGCCGCAATAAGTGCTGGTCTCGGAGCCTATGTCGTCGATATGGACGCCATTTTTGATTACCGACTCAAGCGCTTCAATCGCTAAAACCACGAAAGGAAAAAATCATGCTTTATATTGGAATAGCCCTTGTCATTTTGACATTCTGGCTCATATATAAAAATTACGAGGCACGCCTAGTTTTGTTTCTCTCGGGCGTTGCTATGACGTTAATCGGCGTTACCTTCGGCGGATCCAGTGTCGGCCTATCTGACGCTGTTAACGCCTTCGTTAAGCAGTTTGTCAATGGCGGTCTCGTGC
>CAVAQL010000081.1:0-657 GCA_963590825.1 Bacteroides caccae
CCTCAATGAGATCAACTTCATGCTTTTGTTTATCGCGCCAGAAGAAAAGTTTCGCGGCCGTTTCTTTATAAGCGTGATGCTTGAAACGCTCGATGACAAAGTAGTTTTCCCAAAGTGCTCCTCTTTCTGAGTCCGCGCGCGAAGCAAATGGTGAGAAATCCTCGATTACCGCATTACGGAGTCCTAAATCGCAGAAATAGACCTTCTTAGATTTCTTAAGTTCATTTGCGAAGCCTCTTGAGTAACTTGTTAGCGTCTTCACAACAAACGATTTCTCCAAGAGGTCGATGTAATTCGCAACCGTCGCCGAACTCAATCCACACTGACGCCCTAGGCAATCTAAGGAAAGAACCGAGCCGATGTTTTGGGCTAAGAGCTTTAGAAGACGCAAGAAAACTTTTCTCTTTCGAATTTCTTGCATCCCTAGGATGTCTCTATAGAGAATCGTATCTACAAGCGCTTTCAACCTTTCTTTCGTGGATGCATTTACATCGAGCGCAAAAAAATAATTCCCGAAGACAAGACTTATTGGGATTGACTGTACGACTTCGAGCCACGAAGAATGATTGGCAAGTTCTTCAATCGAGATTGGCCAAAGTTCTTCTTTGAAAAAGCGTCCTGCAGCAAACTCTTTTGCACCGATAGAAAGTCCTAAAG
>CAVAQL010000081.1:667-6117 GCA_963590825.1 Bacteroides caccae
GTCCTAAAGTGCTCGAAGAAGACATTTTTTAACTTTTCTCACTTGTAATTCAAAAAAGTTATAACTTTTCCGTATTATATTTCAAAAAAGTTAAGAACTCCCCCGGTTTTGAAGTGACTTGAAGCGGTTCTCCCCTCTCAAGCCTTGTGCCCGCCAACCTGCTTATTTCTCTCGCGTGCGGTAGCACCCTCTTGAAAGTTCTTCGCCTTTAAGAGTGCATTCTTTCCAAACTTCTCTTTAATCAGAAGCACGGCTTTTTGCATGCGGTGCTCACGATCTAATGAGGCCTTTTCTTTTTGGTGCGAGGCGCAGCTAGCCGTTTCTTCAAAGCCAAAGAGATCTTCTTGAAGCGGCTCATTTATTTCGGCTACTTCACGCTCAGGGGCAATCGATTGCGCTTCAACGGTAATCTTTCGCACAAGAAGCGTTTTATCAACGATGCGTTCAAAAAGTGCAACGGCGCTATCTGCAAAAACCTTCCCCGAAGAATTCGGTATATGAAACGAAGTCTTTGCGTGCACAGGCTTAGGCACGACTCTCCCATATCCATCTTGCACAAGAAGGCCTTTGTAGTTTTTCCTGCGCTTTGCGTTCGTGATGTTTTCGACGTCAAAACTTACCGTGATGCCTAAGCCTCGCGCGACAAGTCCTAATTGAACAAGTTCTAAAGCCAAAGAGTCTGCCATCTCCCAGGCCACAAGTTTGGCTTTCTCGTATGGATAGGGCTCAGAAAGAACCTGCCCCGACATTCGGCTGTGATTGTCTGAGCTATAGGACTTCACATCAGAAAGGCTCACGTTTTCCCAACCCCAAGCGTGATCAATTAAGAGCTCAGCGTTAATACCAAACGTATCAAAAAGAACTTGAGGATTCTCTATTGAGAGCCTTGCTACGTCTCCCATCGTCTCGGCACCCAACTTGGCAAGTCGCGATGCGTAACCGCGGCCGACACGCCAAAAATCTGTAATCGGTCGATGGTTCCACAAGCGACGCTTAAAACTTTCTTCGTTAAGTTCTGCGATACGTGCGCCGTTAGCATCTGGCTCGCAATGTTTGGCTTCCACATCCATAGCGATTTTGGCCAAGTAAAGATTGGTTCCAACGCCAGCCGTAGCCGTGATTCCGGTTTCATCGAAAACGGCTTTCACCATACGAAGTGCCAGTTCTCGCGCAGTCACGCCATAGGTTGCCAAGTAAGGCGTTGCATCGATAAAGACTTCATCGATGGAATAGGCGTAGATGTCTTCTTCAGAAACAAACTTCAAATAAGTGCTAAAGATTTTCCCGCTATAACGCATGTAGTGCGCCATACGAGGAGGCGCGATGATGTAATCGAGTTCAAGGCTTGCGTCTTGCGATAAGGCGCGGGCATTCTCGCTTTTGCCGGTAAAACGGTGTCCTGGAGCTACGCGGCGTCTTTCTGCGTTAATTTCTTTTACGCGACTAACGACTTCAAAGAGTCTTGCGCGTCCAGAAATCCCATAGGCTTTTAGGGATGGCGTAACCGCTAAACAGATTGTTTTCTCCGTGCGTGTTGCATCAGCAACCACGAGATTGGTAAGCAAGGGATCTAATCCCCTCTCGCGGCATTCGACAGAGGCATAGAAGGATTTCAGGTCAATCGCAATAAATTGCTTCACGACTCGCGCTCCTTATCTAAAGCCTCGAAAACGTCTCCCTCTAAAGAGGCGATGTCATCAAAGGAGAGTTCCTTGTAATCAAGAAAGACGAGCTTTCGTTCAGCAAGATTGACAAAGCGAATGACTTTCCTTTCTCTCACGTAACTTCCGCCCTCTTTTGTTAAGTCGGGCACGTAGTGCGTTACCGCGACCTCAGGGCGAGTCCTTGCAATTGAAACGAGAAAATTTAGCTTTTCATTTATCTCTTCGCACTCAATCTCAGAGACGCCTTTTCTTTCTTCGAGAAAGCGACTCACCTCAGAAATTTCTTCCTCATAACCACGCAGCGCAGAAAACGGAGAAAACTGCGCCGCGCGGTCCCGAAGCGACATCGCCTTTCTATGAGGAAAAGTCGGTCGCTTGCAATGGATAATGTCCTCGTAAGGAAAAGGTGTTGGCTTACTCATAAAAAGCATTGTGCCGAAGTTTTTCGCGCTTTGAATGGTTTTGTTTTCCTGAAAAAACCTCTTGAGAAATCTTCCCCCTTCGCAGTCAGGCTCTTCTTTTTCGCGAGAAAACAACAAAAAGGCGCGTTTTGCGAGTTCTATCTAGGACTATCTCCTTATTTTTGAAACCCCATAGCAAATGGCTTGCCTTAAAATTCATCGAATTTCAAGCACCCATTTCGAGCAAAAACTATGAGTCAGACTAAAGAAGATCTCGCTAAGAGTTTTGAGCCCTCAGATATTGAGGCCAAGTGGTATCCCATTTGGGAAAAACGCGGTTACTTTGCCGCAGGAAAAGACCCCAAAAAGCCGTCCTTCTCCATTCAATTGCCCCCGCCCAATATTACGGGCATCCTACATATGGGCCACGCCTTTAACCACTCGGTAATGGATTCCTTAACGCGTTACCACCGCATGAAAGGTTTCAATACCCTTTGGCTCCCTGGCACTGACCACGCTGGTATCGCCACACAAATTATCGTCGAGCGTCAATTGCAGGAAGAAGGCATTGATAAGCGCCAACTCGGGCGCGAGGCGTTCTTAGCGAAAGTCTGGGAGTGGCAAAAGTATTCGGGCGGCACGATTTTGAATCAAATGCGCCGCTTAGGCGATTCGCTTGATTGGGATCGCTTGTACTTTACGATGGATGCGAAATTAAACAAGGTCGTCACAGAAACGTTTGTGCGTCTTTATGAAGAAGGCCTTATCTACCGCGGAAAGCGACTTGTTAATTGGGACTCAAAGTTACAGAGTGCTGTAAGCGACCTTGAAGTCGAAAACGAAGAAGCCATCGGCCACATGTGGAAGATTCGCTATGTCTCCGAAGATGGCGCCGATGAAGTCTTTATTGAAACGACGCGTCCTGAAACGATGTTCGGCGATACAGCTCTCGCTGTGAACCCCGATGACGAACGCTTTAAGCACTTAATCGGTAAGCGCTTTAAGGCCCCGTTAATGGATCGCCTCCTTCCTGTTGTGGGTGACTCGTATATTGATAAAGAATTCGGCACGGGCGTGATGAAGGTCACTCCAGGGCACGACTTTAACGACTTTGCCATCGGTCAGCGTCACAACCTTGAGATGATCAACATTCTCACCAAAGACGCTCGCATGAACGAGAACGTTCCCGAAAAATATCGTGGTATGACATGCCCCGAGTGCCGCAAAGCTTGGGTCGAAGACCTCAAGGCCGCAGGCTTCTTAGTCGATACGCGAGAAATCAAACACATGGTTCCGCGCGTAACACGCACAGGGGAAATTGTCGAACCCATGCTCTCTGAGCAGTGGTACATGGCCATGAGTAAACCCGCTCCCGAAGGAACCTACGCTCCAGGGAAATCGATTGCTGAAGTTGGTCTTGAGGCTGTCAATTCCGGAGAGGTGAACATCTTCCCCAAAGAGTGGCGTGGTGTTTATCGTCAGTGGCTAGAGAATATTCAAGACTGGTGCATCTCGCGTCAACTCTGGTGGGGTCACCAGATTCCTGCCTGGTACGATGAGAAAGGAAACGTCTACGTGGCGCGTAACGAAACCGAAGCCCAAGCGAAAGCTGGCGCTGGTGTGAAACTTACGCGCGACGAAGATGTGTTAGATACTTGGTTTAGTTCGGCTCTTGTTCCCTTCTCCACTATCGGTTGGCCTAACCCCGAAGGCGACGAGAAAATTATTTACGACCTTTATCTGCCGAGCACAGTGCTCGTCACGGGCTACGACATCATCTTCTTCTGGGTTGCCCGCATGATTATGATGACAAAGCACTTCACAAACCGTGTGCCCTTTAAGAATGTCTACATCCACGGTCTTGTGCGCGATGCGGAAGGCAAAAAGATGAGTAAGAGCGAAGGAAATACGCTCGATCCCTTAGACATCATCACAGGTATCGATATCGAGGGACTCGTCAAGAAAAACACCCGCGGTCTTCGTCAACCTGAGAAGGCACCGATGGTGGAAAAGAAGTTGCGTAAGAACTACCCCAATGGCATTGCTTGCCACGGAGCAGATGCACTTCGCTTTACGATGGCTGCCTATGCAACGCTCGGTCGCAATGTGAACTTTGACTTGCGTCGTTGCGAGGGTTATCGCAACTTCTGCAATAAGCTTTGGAACGCGACGCGCTTTACCTTAATGAATATCGAAGGTAAGGATTGCGGCGTTGGAGAAAATGCTGGCAAACCGATGAAGTTCTCTGCGGCTGACCGCTGGATTATGGGCGAATTCGACCGCACCTTAGAAGCCGTGAACGCAGGCTTTGCTGAATACCGCTTAGACAATGTCGCCAATGCAATTTATAGCTTTGTCTGGAATGAGTTCTGCGATTGGTATTTGGAACTCTCAAAGGTGCAACTCAATAGTGAAGATGAAGCCACCGTTCGCGCCACACGCCACACGCTCGCGACAGTCTTAGAAGCGACGTTGCGCCTTGCGCACCCAGTGATTCCGTTTATCACAGAAGAACTCTGGCAGAAAGTTTCTCTTTGCGCAGGTACGCGAAGTGAATCTGACGAAACAAGCGTCATGATTCAACCCTACCCAGAAGCGGGTGGCTTTAAGCGCGATGAAAAGGCCGATGCTGAAATTGCTCTCACAAAGAAGATGATTGAAGCCGTGCGTGGTCTTCGCACTGAGATGAACTTGGCCCCAGGCCTTCGTTTGCCGCTTGCCATTGAAGGCGACAAAGCGGCGATAGCTTCAGTAACAGGCTACTTAAAGACGCTTGCTCGCACAAGCGATGTGCTTGCTGTTGACGATATCTCTGCACTTAATAAAGGGGCAATCGCTCCTGTGGCAATCGTTGATAACTTTAAGTTGATGCTCAAAGTTGAAATAGACGTGGCAGCCGAACGCGCACGTCTATCTAAAGAAGTGGAACGCGTTAAAGCAGATATCGAGCGCTACAACAAGAAGTTGTCGAACGCTTCATTTGTCGAGCGCGCTCCCGCAGCAGTGGTTGATCAAGAAAAGAAACGCTTAGCAGATTCTCAAGCGCTTCTTGAAAAACTCACGGGACAGTTAGCGAAGTTGCCGCAAGAGTAGTTTTGCAAATTGCGTTTTCACTATCGGCCTTCTTGAAATGAGAGGGCCGATTTTTTTGCTCGTTTCTCTCGCAAAAACCCCTTTTTAAGGCCCCGAAAACGAGCAAATCCAACCCCAAAAAATTTCATTTTGCAAGCCCTGTTATTAAAGCGAAAATAGCCCCAGCCAATGGTCACTTTTTCTTTAGAAATCAAATGCTAAATGGTATAATTCGAGCTATACGGAACACGATTTTTCACGTTAAAAAAAGACTTAAAAGGGGGATAGTTATGGCAGCAAAAAAGAACGCAGT
>CAVAQL010000082.1:0-5993 GCA_963590825.1 Bacteroides caccae
TGAAGGAAATCGCAAAATCAAATTACGATGCCAATCAATAATTTCCCTTCTGTTAGGAGCGTACTTAGAGAAGAAAGAAAGCGTGGTTTTCTCCCACAAAATTGTGGCAATCAAAAAAACAAAAATGAAGACTACTGTTGATCCTTTTAGAAGAACTCTCCTCTTTCGCGTCACAGAATCCACACAAAAATACCAAGCACCGAGAACCGCTACAATCCGACGATATTTTTGGAGAAAAAGAATGCAACCGATGCTTGATACATCCAACCTTCCCCGCATTCCCGCTTGGAAAAGTGCAGGAACCTTTACCGACATTATTTATGAGAAAGCCGAAGGAATCGCAAAGATTACGATTAATCGTCCTGAAGTGAGAAATGCCTTTCGGCCGCTGACAGTCAAAGAAATGCGCGAAGCGCTAGCTGACGCTCGAGACGATGCCGAAATCGGCGTTGTGATTCTTACAGGGAAAGGAGAGCTTGCCTTTTGCTCAGGAGGCGACCAAAAGGTTCGTGGGACAGGCGGCTATGTGGGCTCGGACGGAACACCTCGACTAAACGTTCTCGATTTTCAGCGCGAAATCCGTACGTGTCCGAAACCCGTCGTTGCAATGGTTGCAGGATGGTGCGTCGGAGGTGGGCACGTCCTACATATGCTCTGTGATTTAACAATCGCTGCCGATAACGCCAAGTTCGGTCAGACAGGACCTCGTGTGGGATCTTTTGATGGCGGCTGGGGCGCAAGCTATATGGCGCGCATCGTCGGGCAAAAGAAGGCGCGAGAAATTTGGTTCTTGGCTCGCTTTTATGATGCGAAAGAAGCGCTTGATATGGGCTTAATCAATAAGGTTGTTCCTTATAAAGACCTCGAGGCAGAAACCGTTCAGTGGTGTCGAGAAATCTTAGCGAACTCTCCTCTAGCGATTCGATGCCTTAAGGCCGCACTCAACGCCGATTGTGACGGTCAAGCTGGTCTACAGGAACTCGCTGGCAACGCCACGCTTCTTTACTACATGACAGAAGAAGGTCGCGAAGGAAAGAACGCCTTCTTGGAAAAGCGTCGCCCTGACTTCTCGAAATTTAAGCGCCTTCCCTAAAACTGTCATGATTGATTTTGAAAACCTGAGCGCTCGAGCTCTTTCGATTCGGGCCGCGGCTATTGACGCGCCCTCTGGCATTGCAATTCGCACGGCTAATCAAGCGATTACCTATGAGGAATTGCTAGGGTTAGTTAAAGCGCGCACGAAAACACTCGTGCGTCCAAAAGCGGGGCGCCCCTACATCCTCACCGGAGAAAACACGCTTGATGTGTTTGTGACGCTTTACGCACTCCTAGAAGAACGTATCCCCTTTCTTCTTTTGCACCCGACATTAACTGAGCACGAAAAGGAATCTATCCTTCAATCACTCAAAACCATTAGCAAGCCTGTGCCAGACGATGTCGCAGCGATTCTTTTAACTTCTGGAACAACAGGATTCCCGAAACCAGCGATGCTCACGCGAGCTTCTCTTGTTGCAAGCGCCTATTCAAGTGCACAAAACATTGCATTAAGCACCAAGGACGCATGGCTAATGAGTCTTTCGGTTTCCCGGATTGGCGGTCTTTCAATCTTGACGCGTTCTCTTATCGCTCGAAGCGCCGTCGTTCTTTTCCCGCACTTTTGCGCAAAAGACTTTATTGCGGCGCTCGATGCCAATCACATCACGCTTACCTCCATTGTTCCGACGATGCTTGTAAAACTGATGGATGAATTCCCAAGCTGGAAGCCTCCGAAAGAATTCCGAACAATTCTTCTTGGAGGATCGGGCGCATCAAAGGCTCTTTTAGCACGGGCTAAAAGCCAAGGCCTTCCGATTGTCACGACATACGGCATGACTGAAACAGCAAGTAATATCGTCACAAGTTCCTACAGGGAGCGCTTAGATCCGAAAGCCAAAGCAAAGGCTAATGCGCTTGTCGAACTTAAGGTCGAAAATGAAACGATTCACGTTCGTGGCCCTATGGTCATGTGCGGCTATTGGGGGCACACGCCACTAGAAAAAGACGCTTGGTTTGATACGGGAGATATCGGAGAGATTGATGAGGATGGCGCAGTAACAGTTCACGCTCGTCGCACAGACCTCATTGTCACAGGCGGAGAAAATGTCTATCCCACTGAAGTGGAGCTTGCCTTAAATTCGATTAGCGGGGTCAAAGCCTCTTTAGTGTTAGGCCAACCCGATGAAACTTGGGGCGCGATTGTCACGGCACTTCTTATCGCCAAAGAACGTCCTCTTGATGACAAAGTTTTAAAAGAAGAGTTAAAGAGCCGCCTTTCTCCCTACAAGTGCCCAAGACGCATTGCGTGGGTCGAAAACCTTCCTCAAACTTCAGCGGGTAAACCCAATCGCAACGTGGAAGTTCTTAAAGGGCTTTCCCTACGTACGCTTCACTACACGCGCTAACGCAAAGCGGGCCGATGGCCCGCTTAACATGACATTGAAACAAACCTTCGATTTAGGGAACGTTTGCTTCCACTTCATCGCGACGAATCGGCTTTACAAGATCTTCGCGCTTTACACCCAAATAAAGTGCAATGGCAGCCGCCACGAAAATCGACGAGTAAATGCCTAAGCAAATACCGATTGTGAGCGCCAAAGAGAAGTGGTGCAACGCGGGGCCTCCGAAGAAAAACATCGAAAGCGTCATCGCCAATGTGGATGTATGGGTAATTACCGTACGAGAAATCGTCGCCGTAATTGCTGAGTTAATAATCTCAACCGTGTCAACGCGACGCATCTTACGAAAGTGCTCACGCACGCGATCGAAAATAATCACGGACTCATTCACAGAATACCCGAGAACAGCGAGCACCGCAGCCAAAACAGGGAGCGAAAACTCCCACTGCATCACAGCAAAGATACCGACCACAATAATGATGTCGTGTAGGTTCGCGATAATCGCTGCCACCGAGAACTTCCACTCGAATCGGAAGGCCAAATACATCATGATGCCAAAGACAACCAAGCACAACGCAGTTAACCCGTCGCTTGCGAGCTCTTCGCCAACTTGTGGGCCGACGTACTCATTGTTCATCATACGTACGCCAGACTCTTTTGCAGATAACACCTTCATCAATTCTTGCGCTTGATGGCCAGAATCGGCGCCTTCCTTTAGCGGCATACGAATCATTAAATCGCGAGCGGTGCCGTAGTTTTGAACAGCCGCTTCAACACCTAAACCCTCTTTAATGTCGTGGCGTACGACTTCGGCAGAAACCGCTTCAGGATATTGCACCACAACCTGCGTACCACCAGTGAACTCGATAGAGAACGCCAAGCCGTGAAAGAAAATCCAATAGACAGCGATTAAGAAACTCACCACAGAAATCGAATTCAAGATGAGCGAATAGCGCATGAAGGGGATTGTCTTATGAATACGGAAAAATTCCATGGTCTCCCCCTTTTACTTCTGATAGTGCTTGGCCGTGCGGTCTTTGCCGTGCGGGTCCCAAGCTTGGCCAACGCGAATGTGCGAAAGCTTTTTCACGCGACCGTAAATAAGGTTAATCAGTGAACGAGACACCGTCACTGACGTAAAGATTGATGTCATGATGCCTAAGCAGTGGACAACAGCAAAGCCTCTGACAGGGCCCGAACCAAAGATAAGCAACGCCACACCAGCGATCAAGCTTGTTAAGTTCGAGTCGATAATCGTATTAAAGGCCGCGTCGTACCCTTCACTGATGGCAAGCTGTGGCGTTCGCCCTTCACGGAGTTCTTCTCTGACGCGTTCATTAATCAGAACGTTCGAGTCCACAGCCATACCCAGTGTTAATGCGATAGCCGCAATACCTGGTAGCGTTAATGTCGCTTGTAGCATCGAAAGTACCGCGACCAAGCACATCACGTTACACAGTAGACACGTCGCCGAAACCACACCAAACACCGAGTAGTAAATCATCATGAAGACGGCAACGATGCCAAAGCCATAGAGAGTCGACTTGAAACCCGCTTTAATGTTATCGGCGCCTAAGCTCGGTCCAATGAGTCGCTCCTCAACAATTTCCATCGGAGCAGCCAGTGAACCCGCACGAAGAAGCAGCGCTGTGTCTGTGGCTTCAATCGTTGTCATACGACCCGAAATCTGCACGCGACCGCCACCGATTTCTTGGCGAATCACAGGTGCTGTGACGACCTCGCCTTTGCCCTTTTCAAAAAGGATAATGGCCATGCGTTTTCCAACATTGGCACGCGTCACATCTTTAAAGATACGGGCTCCCTTGTTATCTAACGAAAGGTTCACAGTTGGTTCTTGCGTTTGCTGATCAAAGCCAGGCTGTGCGTCGTTTAAGTTTTCACCCGTAAGAATCACACGGCGCTTTACGAGCACAGGGTTTCCTTCACGGTCAAAATACCGTTCATCCCCAAAGGGGACATTGCCCTGCTGCAGCTGTGCGTAAGCCTCAGGCGTATCGTCGACCATACGCACTTCAAGAGTAGCCGTGCGGCCTAAGATATCTTTGGCCTTTGCTGTATCTTGAATGCCAGGCAGTTGCACAACAATACGGTCTGCGCCCTGTTGCGCGATGACGGGCTCAGCAACACCCAATTCATTAATACGATTGTGTAAGGTCGAAATGTTTTGCTTTAGGGAATACTCTTGGACGTTCTTAATGGCCTTTTGAGAGAGCTCGGCGGCAATCATGAATTTACCGTCTTGATCGGCGGGCTTAAACGATAAATCAGGCTGCGTATTGCGCATCAAGTCCAAGGCTCTTGCACGATCTTCTTCGTTATTGAAGGCAATCTCGATTTTCGTGCCAATGCGGCTAATACCAGCGTGGCGAATTCGCTTCTCACGAAACTGCGTACGAAGGTCCGCCGCGGTGGATTCAGCTCGTTTTAAAATAGCCGAATGCATATCCACTTGCAGCAAAAAGTGCACGCCGCCTCGAAGGTCCAAACCCAAATAGGTGGGTAAGGCATTAATGCTTAAAAGCCACTGTGGCGTATTCGGGACCAAGTTGGGAGCAACGATGTAGCTTGGATCTGTGCGATCGGGATTCAACGTCTTTTCGATGACTTCACGGGCTAAAAGTTGTTCTTCGCCCTGCGTGGGGTCAAAACGCACACGAATCGTGTTTTGCTGAGCGCCTCTCTCAAAGAAGACGCCATTGGGTTTTAATTTCGCTTCAGCAAGGGCTGCCTCAACTCGCTCTAAGGTGCGTTCCTCAATCTTGACGGTGGATTTCGCAGAACTCACTTGTACTGCTGGCGACTCGCCATAAAAGTTAGGCAACGTGTACACGAATGCGACAACGAGCACCACAGCGATGAGAATGTATTTCCAAAGCGGGTATCGATTCATTCGGGATTTCCTTCAAATCTGGCTACTTCGATATAGCTCTTTTTGCTTTTCATTAAAAAGCACAAAAGGCGCAAGGAAGTCCTTGCGCACTTTGTGTGCGTTATCGAATAAGTTTCTTAAATGGACTTAATCGTGCCACGCGGCAAAACGGTTTGCACAGCGCCACGCTGCATCGTAATCGTCACAGACTTTTCATCGATGCGACTGATTTCGATAACGATATAAGCATCGTCTAGGCTTACGATGCGGCCCGCAAGACCACCAACGGTCACAATCTCGTCACCCTTACCTAAGGACTGACAAAGCTTCATATGTTCCTTCTGGCGCTTTTGCTGCGGACGAATCAAAAAGAACCAAAACACCGCAAAAATCAAAAGAAGCGGAACAATCTGCACAGCAATGTCAGCCATGCCGCCACCAGAGGCGGTCTGTGCGTAAGCATCAGAAATAAAAAACACGATGTAACCTCAATCTCAAAAAGGATTTGTACTGAAAAACAAAGGAGTAACTTTCCGAAAAAAGAGCTCTCTTATTCAACGCGTAAGTATATGGAGATTCTTCCCTCTTTGGTAGCGGCGAACACAATTGAGTGGCCCTGCATTAAAGGTGAGGACCTCCTACACGTTAGGCGTCAGTTAGATTCACTT
>CAVAQL010000083.1:0-5930 GCA_963590825.1 Bacteroides caccae
CGGCTCTTGCTTGTCGGGAACTATTTTCGCTACCTGTGTGGGCCACTCTCGGTGTGACAAATCTAGCAAATGCTGTTGACCTTCCGAAGACGGTTACTTCTGTTCGCATCTATGCCGATAACGACAAAAGCTACGCGGGCCAAGCGGGCGCTTATACCTTAGGGCATAAATTAGCCGTTAAGGGCTTAGACGTTAAGATCATCACAGCGCCAGAAATGGGGACCGACTGGCTCGATTTTCTGAATAGAAAGCAGTAGTCTGCGTTTCTTGATAAGGGTGGACTCAATAAGATCGCAAAAAAAAGCGGCGACATAGGGAGAATAAAAGAGTGACTTGGGCTTATCGAATGATTACGCGCGCTGCTTTGCCGCTCGCGAAGCTTTATTTAAGACACAGAGCCAAAAAACAACCCGAGTATCTTGAGCATTGGGACGAGCGATTTGGCTGGAAGCCATTTCCAGCTCCGACGCAAAAGCCGCGCCTTTGGCTTCATGCGGTAAGCGTTGGGGAAACGGTTGCGGCTCGTAGCCTTATTGAGGCCTTCTTTAGGCGCTTTCCCAATAGTGAAATTCTTCTTACGGCAATGACCCCTACGGGGCGAGAGATAGGTAAGAAAATCGCCAATGCTTACCCAGGGAAAATCACGCAGTGTTATTTACCGTATGACACCCCTGAATTAATGGGGCGGTTTTTCGATGAAACAAAACCCAAAATGGGTCTTGTGATGGAAACCGAAGTTTGGCCCAATTTGATGCATGAAGCCTCGATTCGCCAAATCCCTGTCGTTCTTGCCAATGCGCGCGAATCTGAGAAGTCGCGTCGTATGGCCGCACGGTTTTTAAGCGTGATGAAGCCGGCGTTTGCCGCATTTAGACTTGTTTTAGCGCAAAGCGAAGACGATAAAAAGCGCCTAATCAGTTTGGGAGCGAAAAACGTTCTTGTCTGTGGGTCAGTGAAGTTTGATATTCGACCTGATGCAAAGCAGCAAGAGAGTGCTCACAAATTAAAAGCAGCGCTCAAACGCCCCATTGTTCTTCTAGCGAGTACCCGTCAGGGCGAAGAAGCGATGTTTCTTGATGCGATTGATGCCTTAGCCAAAGAAGTGCTCGTTTGGCTTGTGCCAAGACACCCACAGCGCTTTGATGAGGTGGAGAGGGCGCTGATCGAAAGAAACATCTCTTATGTGAGGAAAACAAAGAAACCAAATCTTCAATCTTTGGATGGTAACGTGCGTGTCGTTCTTGCCGATACGATGGGAGAGATGAGTTTTAGTTGCGCCTTAGGCGACGTTTGCATTATGGGCGGAAGCTTCGGGGGCACAGGATCGCAAAACTTTATTGAGCCTGCCGCATCAGGCGTTCCTGTAATTTTGGGGCCGTCAACGTTTAATTTTGCAAAGCCCGCAGAAGATGCTCTCGCTTTTCATGCCGCAGAACGCGTCAAAGACGCCAAAGAAGCGATGGCGCTTGCCGCGAAGTGGTTAACCGATGGAAATTTAGAGAATCGCTCCTATGCAGCTAAGCGCTTTGCACAAAGTTACACGGGAGCAACAGAGCGGATGATCAAGGAGATAGCCTCGCTATGGCAAAAAGTGCAATAAAAAACGTTCTTTCAATCGCTGGTGTTGACCCCTCGGGCGGGGCTGGAGTCTTAGCCGATATTAAGAGCATCAGTGCGATGGGTGCTTATGCCGCAGGCGTGGTGGCTGCGTTAACAGCACAAAACACGGTTTCTGTCACGGGTGTATTTCCTGTCCCTAGCTCATTTGTTCGCGAGCAACTTGAGACGCTTTTTTCTGACGTGCGAATCGACGCAGTAAAAATCGGGATGTTGGGCGAGGCAGAAGTTGTTCATGTTGTCGCTGAGGCCTTAAGGAAGTACAAACCTCGTTGGATTGTTGTCGATCCTGTGATGGTTGCCAAAAGTGGGGACTCCCTCGTCGGAAAAGATACCGTGAAAGCGATTGTTGAGGAGTTGCTTCCGATTGCTCACGTTATGACGCCGAATCTACCGGAAGCCAGTGTTCTTTTGGGACGCGAAATTACTGAAGCCTCTCAAATGGAAGAGGCCGCCATTGACCTTTACGCGTTATCGAAAAAGCACTGCGCTGTTCTTTTAAAAGGCGGACACCTATCCGATGAAACCTGCACAGACTTTTTCTATGATGGTAAAGATGTGACGGAATTCTCAGCTAAGCGCGTTGCAACAAAAAACACCCACGGCACAGGATGCGCGCTTTCTTCTGCGATTGCTGCGGCTCTTGCGAAAACGGATCATCCAATTGAAGCGCTCCTTGAAGCGAAAGCCTTTATCACGGAGGCGATTGCCGCCTCTGATGCACTTAACGTGGGTCACGGCCACGGGCCTGTGAATCACTTTACTTGCCTCTGGGGCAAAGTAGGCTAATTTTGTACAATAGCGCCCACGAATTTTTACGAAAGAACGCTCAGAGAAAAAGTCATGCAAAAGCTCAAAATTGTTGGTGAACATCGTCTTGTGGGAGAAGTTCGAGCTTCAGGCGCGAAAAACGCAGCACTTCCTATTTTGGCTGCTTCGCTTCTGACGTCCGATGAATTAATTCTTCACAATATGCCTGATTTGGCCGATGTCCGCACGATGGGTAGGCTTCTTTCTGGGATGGGCGTGGCTTTTGAACGTATGGATGCTGACACTGTGCGGCTTAAAGCCAATGCTGTGACAAGCACAGAAGCTCCCTACGATTTAGTGAAGACGATGCGCGCTTCCGTGATGGTTTTAGGCCCCTTGGTCGCTCGCTTTGGAGCGGCTCGTGTTTCCTTACCTGGCGGCTGTTCGATTGGAGCGCGTCCAATCGATCAACATATCAAAGCGCTCCAAAAGATGGGCGCGGCCATTGATATGGATCACGGCTACGTGGATGCCAAAGCAACAAAACTAAAGGGTTCTCGGATTGTGACCGATATGGTTACGGTCACAGGAACAGAAAACATTCTGATGGCAGCCACTCTTTCCGAAGGGGAAACCGTTATCGAAAATGCGGCTCGAGAACCTGAAGTCGTGGATTTGGCCGATTGCTTAAACGCCATGGGTGCAAGAATTCAAGGGGCGGGAACCGCTCGTATTGTTGTCGAAGGCGTTAAGTCTTTACACGGTTGCGAACACGCGGTCCTAGCCGATCGCATTGAAACAGGAACCTTTCTTTGTGCGGCTGTTGTCACACGTGGCGATGTGCTTGTCACGCACGCGGCTCCTGCAACGCTTGATGCCGTAATCGAAAAACTTCGTAGCGCGGGGGCTACTGTCGAAACGGGAGCCGATTGGATTCGTGCTCGCATTAATACCCGCTCTCGTGCTGTCGACGTGAGAACGGCTCCCCACCCAGGGTTCCCGACGGATATGCAGGCGCAATTTATGGTGTTGGATTCCGTTTCTGAGGGGGCTGGTCGCATTGATGAAACGATTTTCGAAAATCGCTTCATGCACGTGCCTGAGTTGCAGCGTATGGGAGCGCAAATCTCCGTTGATGGGCACACGGCTGTTGTTCACGGCATTGAAAAGCTTGAGGGAGCCAATGTGATGGCAACTGACCTTCGTGCTTCAGCCTCACTTGTCATTGCAGGTCTTGCCGCGCGCGGGGAAACGATTGTTGACCGTATCTATCACTTAGATCGTGGCTACGAGCATCTTGAAGATAAATTAAAGGCGCTTGGCGCCGATATCGTTCGTATCGGTTAATCCGTTATTTACGGATAAACACCAAATCCCAAATACCATACCCGAGCCCTTCGCCTCGGGCTTGGAACTTTGTGCGGGGTCTTTCGCAAAGAGGATTGGATTGCGTCTTGGCAAACCCATCTTGAGAAAGATTTTCTAAGAGCGGTTCAGCACTTAAGACTTCAAGCATCTGTTCGGCGTAGTTTTCCCAGTCTGTGGCGCAATGAATGTACCCATTGGGAGCTAAACGTTCAGCGAGTAACTTAACAAAGGGTGCTTGAATAAGACGCCTTTTGTGGTGACGTGCTTTTCTCCAGGGGTCAGGAAAGAAGATGTGAATGCCAGAGAGCGTATTTAGGCCAATCATGTCGCGTACGACTTCAACGGCATCGTGCTGGCAGATGCGTACGTTCGTGAGAGCCATTTCGTTGATGCGCTTACTTAAGGCACCAACACCAGCGGCAAAGACTTCACAACCTAAGAAGTTAATCTCAGGGTGCGCGGCGGCAATCGCCGCTGTGGTTTCTCCCATGCCACAACCGATTTCAAGAACAAGGGGCGCTTCGCGGCCAAAGAGGGCCTTTTTGTCTAAGAGCTTTTTCTCGTAGTTAAGGGCGTACTTTGGGAAAAGCTCTTCTAAGGCGCGTTCTTGTGCTGTGGAGATATGGCCGCGGCGCAGAACAAAGCTACGAATGTGACGCTTTTTGAGTTCTTCGAGTTCTTCGGCTGTAAGCTCTTTTTTCATAAATGGTACTTTCTTAAGTCGGGAAACTAAAGAAACCGACTTGGCCAACGGAGTGTGCTTTCTGTAATTAGCGAATCAGTAGGAAGACCAAAGAGTCAAACTTATGGTCACTTGTAGGGGGCAATCCTAGAGGTTTACATCGGACTAAGCAAAACTTTAGTGCGAGAAAAGTCCTCGCTTGCCGATTAACGGGGAGATTTATCCGTATGTCGAAGTTGTAAAGAGAGTGCTGATCTTGTGGTCTCTCGGATGGGGAGATCAACACTCTCTTTTGTTTTCCAAAAGATTAGAAGAGGTACTGGATTCGGACTTTTCCGTTAAAGCCTTCTTGCTCTCCAAAGAAACCAGCAATGTCAGCGTCTAAGGAGAAGCCACTTTCTTTGGACGGTTTAATCGTCAGACCCATCTTCACAATTCCCGTGGAACCCGTGAGGTTGGAACTCTCGAGCGCAGTGCCATTTAGCGTTGTTTTCGCCTTGCCATCGAATTCATGTTCCCAAGCAAAGCTTAAGAACGGATGAACTGTCGGGTTAGCGACGTAGTTAAAGCGTGCGCCAAGGTGTATGCGGTGAGAGTCCGTGTCCTTAAAGTGGTAAGTCGAATCCTGAATGGTGACGTTCTTACCTGCAATGCGAGAGAACATGTACTGTGCCCTTGTATCCATTTGAACGGATCTAGGAAGGTCTTTCTTGAAGCCCACACCAATGTGACCAGCGTAGTAGTTGGAATCTAGGTCATAGTTCATGCCGTTAAGAGCATTTTTATTGGAGAAGCTCGTAAAGAGGCGTCCGCCGTGAATCGCACCGCGGGCATAAAAGCCTTTAAGAGAACCTTCTGTTACATCGTAACGAGCTAAGGCGCCAACGCCAACGTACTTGGCCGTGCCATCGCCGTTTCGCGCAACCCCACCAATCGTGCTATGTGTATCAATATCGCCGTAACCTGTTTCTACGAAAGCGCCGATTGTTGTATCAGAGCGTTGACCCTTGAATGTGTGAGAAAGTCCTGTGGCCAAATTTACGCTATCGATATCGGCGTATGAGCCGGTCTTGTAGCGTTTGTGGCCACCAGATATTGTCCCGAAAATTCGGCCTTTCTTTTCATCGAGATCTAAGAGTAGGTCGGTTCCACCATTGACAAGGGCAAGACTTGCCACACGATTTTCATTGAGGACTTTTGTCTCAGCGCTTGGACGATTCTTTGAATCATCCTGGTCGCTACTACCCCCATCATCTTTGTCGCTATCTTTGTCATCGTCTTTGTCTTTACCTTCGTCGCTACTAGTTCCATCAGGCGCTACGACGCTATCGATGACAGCGATGACGTTTCTGTCTTCAAGTTTAATCGTCACTGTGTAGCTTGAGGCGTAGTCTCCTGTAGCCGCAATAGTTTGTTTTTTGTTATCGTTTGTTAAAAGCCCGTTCACTCCTTTGATTAAGGTCACGGAGTCCCCAGCCTGAAGATTCGAATTATCAAGTTGAGTGAGATTAAC
>CAVAQL010000084.1:0-5928 GCA_963590825.1 Bacteroides caccae
CTATTTGGGTTTTCTCACATACGACTCAGGTAAAACACCTGCGCTTGTGATTCCAAATCGTGCGATTCAATCGCAGTTCTTTGTCTATTACTTAGAGCACATCGTAAAAGCTCAGAACTACGAATTCGATTTTGAAGAATTCGATAAGGTAAGAGAAAAACTTACTCAGGGCGAATACAAACCTCTTTTTGATTTCGTCTGCAATCGCTTTAATCGTAGTAGCGACCTACACGCCTATGCGCATCTTCAGGAAGGAGAATTTCAAGTCCTTCTCTTTACCGCTTTCCTTCTCACAGGTCTTTACAACGTTAGAAGAGAAGTAGAAATTGAAGGCGGGGAAAAAGGTTATGCAGATCTCGTTGTCACTCCCAAGGAAACGTATGCAACGCTCCCAACGTACTTGATTGAATTCAAATACATTGCCAAAAGCGATGCGAGTAAAGAACTCATCGAAAAGATAACGTCAGACGCGAAAGAGCAACTTAATCGCTATGCCGATGGTGAAAACGTGCGGGCGATACCAAATCTCAAGAAAATCCTCTGCGTTTTCGTAGGATTGCACTTAGAGCGCTTAGAGGAATTAGCCTAAATTTGCTAAAGACAAATTGAGGGCGAACTTCAAATCTCAGTCACGAAGAATTTTGAGCGCAATTTGTGCGCAGGCCTCGGCATCTGCCAACGCGTGATGATGGTTTTTCAATGAATAGCCGCAAACGCGTGCCACTGTCTGCAACTGAAAATTCGGCAGCATCCCATGAAATGCCACCCGTGCGGCCCGGCATGTACAGCGAAACGAGTAATTCGGATACGGCATCTCATAGGTTTGAAAAACCGCACGCAAACAGCTCTCATCGAAGGCGCTATTGTGTGCAACAAGAGGAAGCCCTTCTATCAATGGAGAGATTTCAGCCCAAACCTCTGGGAAGTCAAGAGCATCTCGCGTGTCCTCTTCTGTGAGCCCATGGACACGCGTATTCCAGTAGGAATAGAAATCAGGAGTCGGGTGAATGAGTTCGTAGTATTTCTCGACTACCGTCGAATTTCGAACGACGACCAAACCGACACTGCAAACGCTTGAACGATTTTGGTTTGCCGTTTCAAAATCAATTGCTGCGAAATTTTCCATCATCTATCCTTGAAAAACCCTTGCCTTTGCAACTCGTGCAAGGCGTCGCCTGCCTTACGCCACGACTTATCGGAAAGATGGGAAATATAGACCAATCACGCTTAGCTCACACAATGTAAGAAGCCCCTACTCTTTAACATCGTTCACACTGAGAAATTAGAAACACATTTCCCTTTGCTTTTCTTCTTGAAAGCCGCCAAAATTGCGCTCGCTATGAGAGTACCCGAAGCTTTTCGTATTGTTCGCGGCTTGCCGCTCCCTGAGGAACGTTCCCCCTCGGCTGTTGCTATTGGCAACTTCGACGGATTGCACCTCGGACACGCATCACTACTAAAAAGCGTCGTCAAAGAAGCCAAATTGCGTCGCTTGACACCAACCGCGCTTACCTTCGAACCACACCCTAGGGAATTCTTTAAAGATAGTTCCGTTCGGCTTATTTCCACGCTCAGAGACCGCTGCATCGATATCATTCTTTGTGGTATTGAACGCATCTGCATTCTTCCCTTTGATGAAAAGCTCGCGAATTTAGAGCCAGAAGACTTTGCAAAAAAAATCCTTATCGACGGTCTTGATGCCCGTTGGGTCGGTGTTGGCGAAAACTTTACCTTTGGAGCCAAAGGGAAAGGAACGCCAGAAACCCTGACGACTCTTGGGAAAGAACTCGGTTTTGAAGTCTTAACACAACCCCTATTAAAGCTTTCCAATCACACAGTCTGCAGCTCTCGCATTCGCGATGCCTTAGAAGAAGGCGACTTAAAAACTGCCGCTCTCTTATTTGGTCATCCCTACAAAATAACGGGACGTGTTGTTCATGGCTCAGCATTGGGTCGCACGTTGGGGTTTCCAACACTCAATATTGATATCTTGCCTCCTGGATCGGTTTCTAAGCCTGCGCTTCGAGGCGTCTACGCTGTGCGCGTAAAGGGCGTCGATCAAACAGGAAAAGAATATGGCGGTGTTGCAAGTCTTGGCGTGAAACCCACGGTAACTTCAGAGGCTCGCTGGCTACTTGAAGTCAATGTCTTTGATTGGGAAGGAGACGCATACGGACAAATGGTCGAAGTGACCTTTGTCGAAAAGCTGCGCGATGAAAAGAAGTTCGCGGGACTCAATCAATTAAAGACGGCTATCTCTAACGACGCTTTAAAAGCAAGAGTGATTCTTGGACTCTAAGAGAGCCATAAAATCTTGCGCCATTACGCTCAAAATCAAACCTTTGCTTAACACCACCCTTGCAAAGCACCTATCTCCTTGCTTTCGTGCGGTACTATTGCCTTAAGAGCAAATCCAAATAGGTAAAAACGCATACAACATAAAGAGGGAATCCATGCTTGGCGCAATCATTGGCGATATTGTTGGCTCACGCTTTGAACGGCATAACATCAAGAAGAAAGATTTCCGATTCTTTCGTTTCAATTGCTTTCCAACCGATGACAGCATCATGACATTAGCTCTCGGGAAGGCCATCATAGAAAGCAAAACCGACTACGGCGACTTATCCGAAAACGCTGTGAAATCCATGCAAGAGCTCGGTCGCTACTACCCAAACTGCGGCTATGGCGGACACTTTCGCGAGTGGATCTTTTCAAATAATCCCCAGCCCTACAACAGTTACGGCAATGGTGCTGCGATGCGTGTGAGCGCTGCTGGTTTTGTTGCGAAGACCTTAGAAGAAGCGAAACTTATTTCAAAGAAAATCACAGAGCCCACCCACAATCACCCTGAAGGGCTTAAAGGCGCCGAAGCGACAGCGGTTGCGATTTTCTTAGCACGAAGTGGGACACCCCTTCTTGAGATCAAAGACTACATCGATAAACACTACTACCCGATGGATTTCACGCTCGATGAAATTCGTCCGCACTATCATTTTGACGTATCTTGCCAAGGGACAGTGCCGCAAGCTTTGATGTCTTTTTTCGAATCGCGAAGTTTCGAAGATGCCATTCGCAATGCGATTTCTCTTGGTGGTGACAGTGACACGCTTGCTGCGATTTGCGGGGGCGTCGCCCAAGCCTATTACGGCATCCCTTCGCAACTACGGGAAAAGGCACTCTCTTATCTCGACCAAAGACTTTCACTTATCCTTGCTGAATTTGAGGCGCGCTATGAGCTAAGAGGCTAACGGACTTTAAGAGAGTGAGGAAAGGTGTGAGAGTCTCAAAGGAGTTCATCCTTGACGGCCTCAATGTGCCAAATTCATCATCACGATGAGAAAGAGCTCTCTCACACCAAGGTGTATTTTGGCACAAGTCCACTTGTGTAGTAAAGGAAATCCCCACTCGTTTTCACAGAACGGTAAAGCACTCGTTTGCAACGCAACAAACGCTTAAGGCATCCTCGTCCCAATCCTTTTGAAAACTTTCCCCTAAGCAAAGCTACAATCAACCCCATCACTTCTTTTTAGAGGGTTCTTGAAATGAAAAGCTTAGAAGATTTGAAAGTCGCTTTCCTTGGATTTGGCAATATGGCTTCAGCCTTTGCCGATGGACTTTTAGCCGCTAGAGCACTAAAGCCAGAAAACATGGGCGCCTCTTCCCTTCACTATGGAGAACTCTTTGAGAAAACCCAAAACCGTGGCATGAAAGCCTTTAAGAGCAATGCCGACGCTGTGAAATGGGCCGACATCGTCATCATTGCCGTGAAACCCCACATTGTTCCCGCTGTTATTAAGGAAGTGAAAAAGCACCTTAAAGGGAAAGTCGTCCTATCCGTGGCTGTCAATATCCTATTTGATGACTACGAAAAGATGCTTCCTGCTAAGACCCACCACCTTTCCTTACTACCGAATACGCCTGTCACAATCAATGAAGGCGTCCTTCTTTGTGAAGCGAAACATAGCTTAACCGATGCGGAAAAAGCAGTAGTTGATACGCTATTGGGTACTTTGGGGCTTCTCGTTTATGTCGATTGCTCGCAAATGAAAGCAGCAGGCACCGTTTCAGGTTGTGGCCCTGCCTTTGTTGCAATGTTTATTGAAAGCCTAGGCGATGCCGCCGTGAAATACGGCGTGCCTCGCTCTCTTGCTTATGAACTTGCCTCACAAACGCTCGTTGGCACAGCGAAGTTGCAACTGAAGACAAAGAATCACCCAGGAGCGATGAAAGACGCTGTGTGTTCTCCAGCAGGAACCACCATTAAGGGTGTTTCTTCCCTTGAGAAAAATGGCTTTAGAGGAGGCGTGATTTCTGCGATTGATGCAATCTTAGAGCCAAAGGCATAAAAGGGATGTTTAAACCACGCTTTCCACTCGAGTTATTGGCTCCAGCCAAAGACGAAGTCGTTGCCAAAGCGGCAATCGATTCGGGAGCCGATGCGCTTTATATCGGGGGACCCGACTTTAGCGCGCGGTCCGCGGCAAGTAACTCCTGGGAAGCAATCGAGCGTGTGAGTTCTTACGCGCATCGCTATCGAGCGAAAACCTATCTTGCCCTCAATACCGTTCTCTTTGAGAGCGAACTTCAAGCCGCGCAAGAAGCAGCCTGGAAAGCCTTTGAAGCCGGAGTCGATGCCCTCATTGTCCAGGATATGGCATTCCTTGAAATGGATTTGCCTCCCGTAGAGCTTCACGCCTCTACGCAATGCGACATCAGAACACCTGAAAAGGTGCGCTTCTTGGACTCCCTCGGGTTTTCTCAAATCGTTCTTGCTCGAGAATTAACATTGGAAGAAATCGCCGCATGCCGTGCGGCTGCCCCTCGGGCTCGATTGGAGTTTTTTGTGCACGGAGCGCTTTGCGTTTGCTACTCAGGGCAGTGCTATCTATCAGCTGCCACACGCGATCGGTCAGCTAACCGTGGGCGCTGTGCGCAGCTGTGTCGTCTACCCTATGACGTCTATGACTTTCAAGGGATTCCCATCAAAAAAGAGTGCTACGCCCTAAGTTTGAGAGATAACGATCAAAGTGAAAACTTGCAATCTCTTATTGAGGCGGGCATTACGAGCTTTAAGATTGAAGGGCGACTTAAAGATGCGACCTATGTGAAAAACATCACAGCGTTTTACCGCCAAAAAATCGATGATTTAATTGAAAAGTACGGCTGGGAAAAGGCAAGTTCGGGGACAATCTCCTTTTCTTTTAACCCCAATCCCGAGAAAACCTTCCACCGTGGGAAAACGGACGCTTTTGTGAACGGGCGACCGAAATTTGAAGCCCAACTTCGCACGCCAAAAAGCATTGGCGAAAAAATCGGACGCGTGATCGACATCGATCCCTTTAACAGAGAGATTGCCATTGATCTTAATCCAGGAAAAGAACTCAATAATGGCGACGGTTTGGCGTACTTCACAGAAAACGATACCTTCAATGGCTTACGTGTCAATAAGGTAGCACAAAGAGGAAACTTTGCCCTTATCTCGACCTTTGAAGCAGGTGATCGCCTACGGGAACTAAAGAAAGGAACAACAATCTACAGAAATAGCGATCGCGTCTTTTTACAAGCGCTTGAAGGCGCCGCCTCGCATCGCACCATTGGGTTTGATGCCGTATTGGCTGTTTCTCAAAAGGGCCTTACGTTAACCGTCAAAGCCGCAGGAAACGTTGCAACAGAAAGCTTAACACTCACCTTAGACCCTGCGAAAAATCCTGAGAAAACCCCTGAGGCCATTACGAAGGCATTAAGTAAAACGGGCGACACGCCCTTTACACTGAGATCCATTGAAGTCACGGGCTTAAAGGACCGCTTCATCCCCGCATCCTTTTTAAATGATTTAAGAAGAAAAGCGCTCTCTTCATTAGAAGAAAACGTCGCAAAGCGGCAAACACCCTACCTCTTAGAAAAAGAGACAACGCAAAAGGTCGACGT
>CAVAQL010000085.1:0-5927 GCA_963590825.1 Bacteroides caccae
AAAGTCCAGGCGATGCGCTGGAGACGGTTTATAACATTTTGGGAACTTCGCCAGCATAATTTCATGCGTTCGCCCTGGGGAACATCTTTCAATTAATAGACCGCGCGCTAAACTACGTCGTCCGCAATATCCGCTGGAACAAAAAACTTAGCGACGACGGCATCCGTAGATTAGAAATCCCTGAAGTACCAATCGATGCCTTGCGAGAAGCTATCGTCAACAGCTTTGCTCATGCCCGCTACGACATAAGAGCAGTGCAGCACGAAATCGATATTTTTTCAAATCGAATTTCCTTCGTAAATCCAGGGTCTTTTGCGAATCCTTTCGAACCACAAGACTTTGCCACAAAAAAAATCCCTTCTTTTCTTAGAAACGAGACAATCGCTCGAGCACTCTACCTTTGTAAAGATGTTGAGGCCTTTGGCTCTGGGATTCAAACAATCTATTCTCTCTGCGAAAAAGAAAACGTCACCGTTTCCTACACAAAAGGCGAATTCGATTTCATGATTGAGTTCTCACGAATTGATGCAAACATTTTGCCGAAAGACAGAAAAGCAGAAGACACAGTTAGTAGTTCCCTCGTTAAGGCAGAAACAGATATTCTTGCCTGGCTAAAAGAGAATCCCCACCTTACCATCGCTGATTTGGCCAACAGGAGCGAAAAATCCCCGCGAACGGTAACCCGCTATCTCTCTTCATTAAAGAGCAAAGGCCTTATTAAGCGTGAAGGGACTTTTAAAACGGGTTATTGGAAAATTTTGTGATTGCTGCATTTCTTAGCCTCTTAGGTAACTGAGAAGAACAGAAACGTTGGAGCACCTATGCCACTTCAGCAAACACTCCGTTGATTCAAAAAATCCTTCTCCTTGTAAGAAAAAGGAGCTCTTCTCATTCTTTTTACCTATTTAGGGTTATCCCTTATAAGCAATTCTTACTAAGTAGAATCGGCATAAAATTTGTAACAGTTTTTGTCTTTCAAGACGAAGTAAGAAAGTTCGCTTTCGGGAAAAACTCAGGGAAGGAAAACTCTCGTGCTTCCTTACGCCCAAGAAGCTCAACTTTTCATTGCAGGATGTTTGTATGAAAAAATCCGATTTTGCAGTCGTTGGCTTTATTTATCTTTTTGTCCTTTTTTTCGGCTATCAAACAAGTCAGTTACCAGAAGAAGCCCAGTCGTATCCGTCCTTTCTTTTGGCCTCTGTGTTTGTTCTTAACTCGATTTACCTAGCCGTTTCCATTTGGAGATTTAAGGTAAAAAAGGAATTCAAAGACGATTTAGCGCACCTATACGATGGCTTTATCCCCAAGCAGTTCTTCTCGATTGCTGCAGGAGCCGTTATCTACGTTGCCCTCATTTACTGGCTTGGCTACTACATCGCCAGCATTCTCTATATGTGTGTAGCGCTCGCGCTCTTACACGTGAAGGCGAAATGGATTGCCGTTGTCATCGTCTCATTACTCGTGGTCATTTGGCTTGTCTTCACACTTTTCTTAAAAGTGCCACTGCCAACAGGAATTCTCTTTGATTAACCGGTAAGGAAGAAAAATCATGATGGAAACACTTTCTCTAATGGGTGCCGGTTTTATTAATGCGGCAACGCCAATTAATTTATTGGCCATGGTGCTTGCGACGACCTTTGGTATCGCCATTGGCTGTTTGCCAGGGCTATCGGCCGCAATGGGCGTCGCTCTTCTCTTACCTGTGACATTCGGCATGCATCCAGCCACCGGATTAATCGTTCTTGGCGGCATTTATTGTGGCGCCATTTTCGGCGGGTCGATTTCGGCGATTTTGATTCATACGCCAGGGACCCCGGCGTCAGCTGCAACAGCAATTGAGGGCTATCAACTTACGCTAAAAGGACAGGCGGCACGTGCCTTAACCGTGGCTTGCGTTGCTTCATTCGTGGGCGGCTTACTCTCGTGCCTATCCTTGTATTTCTTCTCGCCCCCATTGGCTGCACTTGCCATGCAATTTAAGAGCCCTGAATATTTCTGGCTCTCCTTGTTTGGCTTAACTGTCATCGCAGGCGTTGCCTCGAAATCGCTTATCAAAGGTCTTATCTCAGGCTTTTTGGGCCTATTTATTTCCACAATCGGCATGGATCCGATGGAAGGCATCGAGCGTTTTATGTTCGGTCAAGACGCACTTTTTGGTGGCATCAATGTGACCTGTGCCTTAATCGGGCTCTTTTCTATGTCACAAGTTTTGATTTTGGCTGAAAAGAAAATCGTCGAACGTTCTCGAGCCGCCAAAGTCACTGACCGATTTGGGCTATCAAAAGCCGACATGAAGGCCATTACTCCCACGTGCTTAAGAAGCTGGATTATCGGGAACATCATCGGCATTTTGCCTGGCGCTGGCGCCACGATTGCTTGCTTTATGGGGTACAACGAAGCACATCGCTGGAGTAAACACAAAGAAGAATTCGGTAAAGGCTCCATCGAGGGCGTCGCAGGCTCTGAAGCTGCAAATAACGCCGTCACGGGTGGATCCCTTATTCCGACTTTAACGCTTGGCATTCCAGGCGAATCCGTCACTGCCGTCTTAATGGGAGGCCTCATTATTCACGGCCTGCAGCCTGGCCCCGAGCTCTTTACGACCTACGCTGGGATGACCTACACGTTCTTCGCAGGATTTGTTTTCGTGCAATTTGCGATGCTTGCCGTCGGTATGTGCGGTGCGAAGTGGTTTGCACAAATCGCTCGTTTGTCGGATGCGATTTTGATTCCCTCAATTGTTCTTTTGTGTGTTGTGGGTTCTTACGCAATTCACAACTCGCTCTTTGATGTGAGCATGATGCTTTTGTTCGGCCTGATTGGGTACTTGATGCGTAAATTTGATTTCAGTACTCCGGCGATGGTTCTCGGTCTTATTTTGGGACCGATTGGCGAAAGAGGGCTACGTCGTGCGCTCTTATTAAACGACAACGATCCGAGCATTTTCTTTTCCACGCCGCTTTGCTGGATTCTGATTGGCTTATGCGTCATTGGAATCCTGTCACCAATCTTTATGGGGAAACTTGAAAAGCGCATGGTCAAAAAAGCACAAGGACAAACTCATTAGTTTTATTTCTAATAAAAATTGCCAGAAGCCTTCTGGTGAAAAACGGAGGATAAGATGCAAAGAAGAAAATTATTGTTAACAGCAGCAGCGCTTGCTGGTGCTACGTTGCTCGCAACGCCAAGCTTTGCTTGGGCGCCTTCGGGAGACGTCTCTGTGATTGTTGCCTATAAGGCAGGATCTGGCACAGATAAGACATGCCGCCCGCTGATTATGATGGCAGAAAAGTATGTCGGTAAGACACTTGTCATTCACAACATGCCTGGCGGAGACGGCAAGATTGGCTGGACCGATCTTGTGAAAGCCAAACCCGATGGCAGAACATTGGGCTTCGTGAACCTTCCCACATTTACGCAATACATCGCTGAAGGCCGCTTTAAGGCTGAACAAATTGTCCCTGTTTGCAATCACGTCACGGAAACGGGCGTCATTGTTGTCAAGGGCGATAGCCCCTATAAGACTCTCAACGACTTGGTTGCGGCAATGAAGAAGAACCCCAACCTTAAGGCTTCGACAAACGGCAACCGTGCCTCAAACCACATTTCTGCGCAGTTGTTTGCCCGCTCGGCTGGTGTTAAATACAAGGCCATTCCCTACGGTGGAACTGCCGATCAGCTCTTAGCGTTACGTCAGGGTGAAGTTCAATTCTCGTGCCCGAAGATTGCTGACGTGGCTGGCATGATTAAGGGCGACAATCCCGAAATCCGTGTTCTCGGTATCTTTGATACGAAGCGCGATGCGTCTTTGCCTGACGTTCCCACGTTAAAAGAGCTTGGCTACTACCCGAATTGGTACGGCTCTGCTCGCGCAATCGTTCTTCCTAAGGGTGCAAAACCAGAAGTCGTGAAGTTCTACGCTGACGCATTCTTGAAGACGATGCAAGATAAGGAATGCGCCGATATGCATAAGCGCGCCGGCTTTAACATCGACTACAAGAATCCAGAAGAACTCAAGAAACTCATTGATGCGCAAATTGAGTTCTGCCAAATGACGGTGAAGCCCGAATTCTGGAAGTAACGAGAATTTTTAAACAAAAATAATCTTCCCTCTTCGCTTTAACACAAGGCAGAAGAGGGAGTCCTTGGAAAACTGGAAAATTGGGGCTAGTTGAAAAAACTCTAGCCCATCTCTGGCGGAGGCTTGGCCCCGCCATTTTTTTGCTCTTTGAACTTTGATAGGAACTCCGTTAACTCTATAAATTTGCTTCTCTACTCTATAAGTTTCGGCTTTTACTCTATAAAAATGTCGTTTTACCCTATAATTTACTTGGCAACTATCTAAGTTACTTACAGAGTTCTATGACAGATTCATTTGAAGAAAAAATCGGTGAGCAAATCGCCTCGATGAGAAAAGCAGGCAAAGACAATCAGCACTGCGAAGTTAAATCGGCCAAAGAAGGAACGCCAAAAAATCTTTCTGAAACGTTCTCGGCATTTTCAAATGGCGATGGCGGCATCATCATTCTCGGTCTTTCTGAAGACAAAGGCTTTCGTCCTGCGTCCAAATTCAACGCTGAGGCCATTTATTCAGACATGCTGCACTACGGCGATAAGCTAACGCCCGTCGTCCGGCCTCAAGTTCATTTGCTTGACTTTGAAGGGGCAAAAATTGTCGTTCTCGTCATCAACCCGCTACCGATATTTGAAAGACCCTGCTATGTGACAATGAGAGGCGTCTACGGAGGCTCTTACATCCGAACTGGTGATGGCGATCGAAGACTTACCGAATATGAAGTTAGTCGCATGTTAGAACAAAGAGTCCAGCCGAAGCACGATATCCGTGTCGTTGAAGAAGCTTCACTCTCAGACCTTGACGAGAACGCCCTAAGACTATTTATTAACCGCCAGCGCTTTCTCACGCCCCGAGGTTTTGCAAATTCCCCAGATGAAGAAATCCTTCTCCAAATGCGCGTTCTGCAGAAAACCGATACTGGGTTAAAACCCACGCTTGCAGGGCTCCTTGCCTTCGGTAAATTCCCACAGGAATATTTTCCACGCCTGTGCGTGACCTGCACGTGCTACGCAACAGCTCGAAACCAGACGACACTTCCCATAGGGGACTTTATCCAAAATCGCTATCTTGATACGGCTCGTCTTGTTGGCTCAATACCCAACATGGTTGTTGATGCTGTTGACTTCGTGCGTAAGAACATGCGCATCGGCGCACGCGTCGAAGGCGCGCATCGTTATGAAGTTCCCGAATACCCCCTAATTGCCGTTCGCGAAGCCATCGCGAATGCCCTGCAGCATAGAGACTATTCACCTCAAGGATGCTCTTCTCAGGTTCAACTCAATATGTATTCGGATTGCTTGGAAATCTTGAATCCCGGGGGCCTTTATGGCGCTCTTGAAGTCGATGAACTCTTAAATTCAGGACTATCTGCCACACGAAACGAATTCCTTTCTCAGATTCTTGAAGCCACCGCTATGCCAGACAATAGTTTTGTCGTAGAAAACCGCGGTACGGGACTTAGAACAATTCGGCAGGCTTTCGCACAAGCGAGAAAAGGATCTGTGAGATTTGAAAGTAACAACACGTATTTCCGAATTGTCTTTGATAGGCTTAGCCAAGAAACTAAACCGAGCGGCAGAAAACACGACAATATTCGGGAAAGCATTTTGGAGCTCTTTACGCTTCAGGACGCTTTATCGATTCGCGAGATGCAGAAAGCAACTGGGTACAGCCCCGCTACGCTTAGAAAATATATCAATGCCCTCATTGAGGATGGTACTATCGAAGGAACTGAGGCTAAGAACAGTCCAAAACAAAAATACCGTTTGATTCAAAAAAAACTAAACACCTCAGAACATTTGGCCTCTAAACAGGACAAATTTAGGGTTAAGAAAAAACAATGATTTCAATA
>CAVAQL010000086.1:0-5863 GCA_963590825.1 Bacteroides caccae
TCTTTCCCCTTAGAAAAGGAAAATGCTTCTGATTTAATTGGCCTTCCTGGCCAAGGCAACCAAAATCTTGACTTCATACTCTTCTGATTGATTGGAAGGCATAAGATAGTTCATCTCGTCGAAAACAAAAACAGGACCTTCGATATCAAGACCTCTGCGGCAAATCTTCTTTAAAAATGAGGCAATCTCCTTTTGTAAGCCTGACGTTGTTGTGCGAATGTAACTTGTGGCGTAATCGCCCTCTTTTAAGAGAAGTCGTCGCGGACCTGGTTTTGGCCCGTAAGACTTATGGGAAAACCCTTTTGCCTCACGAGAAAGTATCCCGATAGGCTTAAAGTCAATTTGATTTTCGCAAACGGCATACGCAGAACCACTTGGAGGCGTCACGAGCCCCACGTGAGCTTCATCCCACGCAATACAGCTGCCGTGCGCACGCGCTAACTTTGCATCATCATCGAATGCCTCATTGCCAAATGGAAAAAGGCGCAACGTAAGGCCTTTGACGTGCTCGATTGAAAGCGTGTTCCTTTTGGCTTTAAGAAACTCTTGCGTGGATTCAAGAAGCGCCTCCAAAAGCGCTTGGCGAGCAAAAATTATTTTCGTTTCTTCTTTTAATCGATTAACGTGCTCGGAGACGGCTTTAAGCTTCTCAACTTCTGAGGACTTCTCTAAAAGATTTCGGATTTCTCCTAAAGAAACCCCAGAGCGAGCGAGCGTCGAAATAAAAGAAAACAAAAAGAACTGCTCGGCTCTGTAGTAGCGATAGCCGTTTTCGTGCAAGGCAGCCGGTTTCAAGATTCCGAATCTGTCGTAGTGAAGAAGCGTCTCTTTTGTTGTGGCACAAAGGCGAGCAAATTCTGCTGTTTTTAACCAAGCAAGCATCTTTATATTCCCTGTTGCGAAAAACTCTTGACTCTTGTGTTACCCCATAGTTTAGAGTGCGCATCCTTATTTCGGCAATCGTGCATTTTTTGCAGCAATTCGGATACATTTATGAAAGCGATTTCTTACAACACGACTCGTTTAGCAACGGCCCTCTTTTTCGCAACTCCAGGAATTGCGTATGGGCTCTTTGCCTCTCGATTACCGTACATCAAAGTTCAGGTCGGAGCAACTGAATCTGACGTGGGATTACTGCTATTTTTCTGGGGTCTGATGGCAGCCGTCGGTTTAGCGACAACGCCTGCGATTTCGAAAAGATTATCAACGAAAGCGCTACTTATCTTGGCGCTTATCGTTCTTTGTGTGACGCTATCGGCTGCCTCATTTGCACCAAATGTGCCCGTTTTGATTGTCATCTTGATTCCTTTTGGCCTGGCAATGGGCGTTTTGGATGTGACAATGAACATTCAGGGCGTTGCAATCGAACGTGAGTACCTAAAACCCACATTAGGAATCTTGCACGCAAGCTACAGTTTAGGTGGTGTCACGGGCTCGCTATTGGGAAGTTTTTTTGCGGCGATGAGTCTTTCGCCAAAACCCAATTTCATGATCCCTTCGGCCGTGCTCTTACTGGCCTGCTTTTTTGCAAAAGATTTTCTAATCACGCCCAAAGAAGAACGAAAAGCGAAAGAGGAAAAGAAAAAACCACACGTCTTTTCTTGGATTTTGTTGGCCTGTGGGCTTTTTTCTTTTATTTCCTACGCCGCTGAAGGCGTCTGCGGTGATTGGGGTAGTCTCTTTCTTGTGCACGAAAGAGCCGCACCGGAATCATCAGCCGCCCTTTCCTACGGGCTTGTAGCGGCCATGTGCTTTTTAAGTCGCTTACTTTCCGATCAGCTGAAATCGATTCTGGGCGTTTTTCGATTTGCTTTGATTAGCGCGCTGATTTTCTTGGCGGGAGCCAGTCTTATTGTCTTTAGCACGAATTGGCTTATGGCTCTTACGGGCTTTGCGATTGCCGGTCTCGGTTTGGGACCTCTCATTCCGACGCTATTTAGTTTTGCAGGGCATTTGCCTGGCATAAATCCAAAAAACGCGATTGCTACAGTTTCGTTTACCGGCTACATCGGCTTATTACTTTGCCCACCGATTTTTGGGTTCCTTGCGCACCACTGGAACTATGAGGCCATTTATCTTGTGGAATTAGGGATTGCCTGCGGCTGCATTATTGGCGTTTTCCTTTTTCGCACGAAAAAAGAGCACTAACGAGGCGGGGCTAGAATTCGTCGTGACTTTTAGCCCCAATTGCCTAAGCTCATGAAAAAGATTCTCTTACATAGCTGTTGCGCCCCGTGCTCGGCGGCGATTCTCGAGTGCTTAATGAAAGAAGAGTACACACCCGTTGTCTTTTTCTTTAACCCCAATATCGCGCCCCGCGAAGAGTATGAAAAACGCAAAACAGAATTAATCCATCACTGCAAGAGACTTAATCTCGAGTTTTACGACGCTGACTATGACCATGAGAGTTGGCTTACTGCCGTTAAAGGTTTAGAAAACGAACCCGAACGCGGCAAGCGTTGTGAGGTCTGCTTTCGAGTGCGCCTCTTAGCGGCTGCTCAAAAAGCCAAAGCGCTTGGCATCGATTGCTTTACAACATCCTTGGCATCAAGTCGCTGGAAATCGCTTGAGCAAATCAATGCGGCTGGGAAATTTGCAAGCGAACAAACAGGCGTTCGCTTTTGGGATAGGAATTGGCGTAAAGGCGGTTTGCAAGAGCGTCGCAACGAACTCTTAAAGCTCTACGGCTTTTATAACCAAACTTGGTGCGGTTGTGAATTTTCAAAGCGCGATATGGAAATCCACCGCGCAGAAAAAATAGAGAGCGCCAAACTTCACGCTCTCCCCAATTCTTACTGATGCTTCTTTTATTGCAATGCGCTTGGATACACAAGGCTTTTCACATCGATGCGAATCTTCGTACGCATTAAGCCATTCTCGATAAGAAAGCGCTTATCTTCTTCCATACCTTTGATGTCGTCTTCGGTTAGCACATCATAAAATGAAGACCAGTCATAAAGCTTTGCGGCGACTTCTTTCGTGACGCCTTGTGCCTTGGCACCCATCAAGAGTGCTTCATCTTTGTTGGCACGAATCCACGCGAGGGTTTCGCGATGCACTTTCACGACTCTTTTAAGGGTTTCGGGATTTTCTTCAGCCCAAGCGCGCCGTGCAACCATCACAAGATTCGGTTTCACAAGGCCCTCAGCCGTGGTAATCGTCTTCATCCCTGCGTCATTGGCCTTAATCACGAGGCCTGCGGCTAAAAGGGCAGCGTCAACAGAGCCCCCGACTAATGCGGCATAGGCTTTCGGAGGATCCATACTCACAAAGTGAATGTCTTTCATTGTGAGATTTTCTTTCTTGAGAGCGGCCACAAGAAGCTGATGCAACACGGTGCCACGGGGACCGGCAACCGTTTTTCCCTTTAAATCACGAATGCGAAGTTGCTTACCCTTTTTTCCGACAAGAGCGAAGACGTTATTCGGGTGCGCAGCGCCCGTGATGATTACAAGGTCATTGCCGACACCCGCGGCCAATAGTAAAGAGGCGGTGTTCATCACAGCCGAGACGTCTAAGTCGCCTGAAGCCATCGCCTGAGTTTGCTTAGCCCCAGAATTAATCGAATGCCAACGAACATTGATTTTGTCGCCAGCGAATTCCTTCTCAAGAAGCCCCTTTTCCTTCATCACGATGTTTTGTAGATTAAACGGGGACTTCACGTAGCAGATATCGAGCGTGTTATCTTGACTAAACGCAGCGTTAGAAAACGCCATAGCACCTGCTAACAAAAAACTAAGGATGGATTTTTTCACTGAGTCATACTCCTAAAAAAAACAAATGGACTCCGTTTAATTTTCACTCACGCAAAATCTTTACCCAAGATGCGGGAAAGAATTATGCGAGATAAAGAAACAATTTGACCTTCGCTTTCGTGACGAGGACGAGGCACCGTGATGGACCACGTCTCACAAATCTTTCCCGCTTCCAATAGCACAATACGGTCTGCAAGCATTAAGGCCTCAGTGACATCGTGCGTCACGAGTAAAACAGTCGAGCGAGTCGCTTCGAGGATGCGAGCGAGTTCTCGCTGCATTAAGCGGCGCGTTAACGCATCCAAGGCACCAAAGGGTTCATCCAAAAGCAACAAATCTGGCTTCGGCGCAAGAGCGCGCGCTAACGCCACACGCTGCGCCATCCCACCAGAAAGAGCCGCTGGCCACGCGTTAGCCGCTTCATTCATGCGTGTTAATTGCAAAACCTCGGAAACAACGGAACTCACCTTGGCCCGATCTTTTTCGTGCAAAAGCGCCAAAGCAACGTTTTCTTTCACACTCTTCCAAGGTAAAAGCCTCGGCTCCTGAAACACGACTCCAATACGAGGTGTTTTGGTAAAGCGAATTTCTCCTGCCTCTGGGCTATCAAGCCCAGCGATAAGGCGCAGTAACGTTGTCTTGCCGCAACCACTACGCCCTAATACGGCAAGCACCTCACCTTGCTTAACATCCAAATCAATGCCATCAACGGGAGTGACTTTGGTCTTTCCCGAGCCAAACGATTTTTTTAATGCGCGAAGGTGCAGAACATCGTTACTCATTTCAACCTCGCCATCGTAATCGTCTCGAGCTTTTCAGCCCACGGGGAAATCTTCGATGTGAAATACACGAAAACCTTATCGGCCAAGATACCCAAAATCGCGATCGAAAAGATTCCAACAAGCATCACGTCGGTGCGCCCGAGTTCGCTTGCATCTTCAATTAACCACCCAAGGCCTGAAGCGGCTGCAATTAATTCAGCGCCAATGAGAGCGCGCCAGGCAAAACCAAAGCCAAGCCGCATGCAGGTCATCACCGAAGGCAAGGTCTGCGGCAAAATGATGTGCTTAAAAATTTCATTGGATGTGAGGTTAAGGCTCTTAGCGAGTTCAAGGAATTTCGGATCAACATGCCGAAATGCCGAAAAACTCGTGAGATACACAGAAAAGAAACTCGCGAGCATCACAATCGCAATCTTTGGCGCCTCGCCAATCCCTAACCAAAGAATCAAAAGCGGTATGAGAGATAAGGGCGGGACGATGCGGATAAATTCCAAGGGGTAGTGAAGCGTTTCTTCAAGAACTTCGTAGCGGGCACACATCCAAGATAAAAACAACGCCAAACTTGCGCTCATCGTGTATCCGACAATGACGCGGGAAAAACTGGCCACCACATGAGAAATGAGCGTTCCATCGCAAAGCATCTCGTAGGCTGCGCGAAGCACGGCCAAAGGAGACGGTAGCAAAAGCGAATTCACCGCCCCGCAAGCACTTGCTAAGGCCCACGCAAGAAGGACCAACACTGGCAACGCCACATTCAAAAGGAAACGTAACCCTGGCTTCAAAAACAAAATCTCCGCTCATTAACGAATAGAAGGCCACGAATCTTAAGGAAGAATCCCCAAAAAAAGAAAACGTTTCCCTTTTGACGCGGGGGCTTTTTAAATGAAATGACTTGATAGAGTAGGTAGAATCCCGAAAAATTGAATTGTTTTATAAAGTCCATAATGAAAATTACAGTTTTTCTTGCCTCAAGTTTAGGCAACTCCCCCTTGTATCAGGAAAGGGCCAAAGAGCTCGGCCGTTGGATTGCCGAAAACGGTCACACCCTCGTTTATGGGGGATCGCGTATTGGCTTAATGGGCATCATCGCCCACAGTGCCCTCGATGCGGGCGGAAAGGTCATTGGTGTTGAGCCACAATTCTTTGTGGATCAAGAAATGCAACTTGATGGGCTCACTGAACTCATTGTGACCCCCGACATGATGAGTCGAAAAACAAAGCTTCTTGAGTTAGGAGACGCCTTTATTGTCTTTCCTGGAGGCCTTGGCACTCTCGAGGAATTCGCTGACCTCTTATGCGCGAAAGGCTTAAAGCACATTCTTGCGC
>CAVAQL010000087.1:0-5844 GCA_963590825.1 Bacteroides caccae
AGTCAAAATGGATGACTCGAAATGAACCAGCCAAAGCCGTTTTATGCTCGCCAATATAAGTCCCTGCAAAATTTTGCTCGAATTCACCGGCATAAAACTCGTCGTAATAGACCTCGAGCATTTGGGTAAATAGCGTTTTGCCAAAACGCCTCGGGCGAACAATAAACGGGTATTCGCTTGCATGTCCTTCGAGCAATTCTATGTAGCGAGTCTTATCAACATACGCAAAGTTTCCCTGACGCATACTACGGAATTCTGTTTTACCGTAAGGGATTGTTTTAAGCGTTTTTGTGCCCGTCATTTGGAAAATCCTCTTCGAAGCAAAAGAGAAAAGGCTACCTACCTTGAAGATTTTTCGCCCTTGTTTTTCTTTTTGGATTATACGGTACTCCCTGAGAGAAGCTGAGGTTTTACGGGAGATTTCTCAAAAAATTCAGGGCAAAACTCAGTAATATGTTCTTGGGTACGCTAGAGAATCCACGGCCTCAAGCCACGCAGCAAGAGCACGATTGCCCTTCGCGTAATGCCGAAGTTCGTCGAGTTTGACAAAAGCTTCATCCCCGCCGCTGAGTGTGACAGGATTTAGTCGTCCCTGAATCGAAAACATTTCACGCACCTGGGAAATTTCTGCGTACCGAATACCTGCCTTTTGCACAAGGCGGCATTTCACTTCGCCTGCTGCAATATCGTCATCGATTTCAACAGAGGTTTCATCGCGACGGCTTCTTAACCAAAGCCACAAAAAAGGCCACAAAACGAAAGCAATCCAAAAAGGCGCTGTCATGGTCCACGTAAGCCACCCCGTTCCTCCTTGGGTATCTTCGAATACAAAAATGCCTCCCATCACAGCCCAAGCGCACCAAGCAAGCCACATCGTGCGTGACTTCTCGCGATTAAATTTTTGTTTGCGTCGCCTCATTCTTGGTTTTTCCTCTTTAAAACTCGTGCTCGCAGTTGTCCGCAACCACCCTCGACGTCTTGAGCCGCGCTTTCTCGCACGGTTGCAACAAAACCGCGACTGCGCAAAATCGTAATGAGATCTTGCATGTGTTCTTCTGTGGGTCGCGTAAAGCCTGTCCCTTCTACGGGATTGACGGCAATGAAATTAACCATCGCGGCGTGAGGATCTAACAGATCGGCAAGACGCTCGACTTCTTTAGCGCTATCGTTAACACCAGCAATTAAGGTCCATTCAATCTGCGCAGGATACTTTGTCGCCTTCGCGTAAGAAACCGTTTTGGCAATAAGTTCCTCGACAGGGATTCGCGGCGCTTTGGTTAGAAGCCTTTCTCGTAGCGCATTCTCTGTTGTGTGTAGGCTTAATGCAAAAGCCGGCTTTACAGACCACGTTGGCATCGCTTCAAAAAGCCGACGGTCTCCGATGCTCGAAACAACAATTTCCTTATGCGCGAGCCCGGCGACGTCACCCAAAAATTCCACAGCTTCTTTTACAGCCACAAGGTTATGCGAGGGCTCTCCCATTCCCATCAACACGACTTTCTTTAATTGGGGATTGAGCTTTAATGCCGCAACGTACTGCGCGACGATTTCAGCGCTCGTCAGTTGTCGGATAAGGCCACTCTTTCCTGTCATACAGAACTTACAGCCCACAGCGCATCCGACTTGCGTGGAGACGCAGAGCGCGTCGCGCGGCAGTAAGACGGATTCCACACAGTTGCCGTCAGCGAGTGCGACAAGGAGTTTGGTACTCGAATTCACTTGACTCGGAAAAGCCGTGACCTTTGTAAGGCTTTCAAGTTCGCGCCGTAAATCACCAATCTTCTCTTCAAGTGCCTTGGGGTAAGCGGCGTATTTCGGAGCCTCCCACGAAGCCTTTCCCAACCAAGCTCGATATAGGCGCCTTACGTGCGTGGGTTTTCCGCCAAGGGCGATTACCTCGCTAGCAAAAGAAGCAAGACTTGGAAGACTACGCATTAGCATCGTCAATCCCGAGTTCTTTTAATTTACGCGTTAAAGTATTTCTTCCAACGCCCAATGCCTTTGCCGCCAAAAGGCGCTTACCACTTGTCGCCTTAAGAGCCTCTTCATAAAGCACTCGCTCAAAATCTTTTGTGAAGGCCTCCATCACATCAGGCGTTTTTGACGAAAGCGCTTTTTGCGTAGCCTCACGCAAAAGCGCTTCCCAAGTTTGAGAAGGAGCCTTCGTTTCAGTCGGCACCTTTTCCCCACGGACTTCTTCAGGGAGATCCTCGACACGGATTAACTGCGAAGGAGCCATCACTGTGAGGTAGTTGCAAAGATTCTCGAGTTGCCTTACGTTTCCTGGGAAAGAGAACTTCTCTAAAACGCTCAGAGCCTCTTCGGAAAGCCGCTTTTTTTCTGTTTTGAGACTTTCTGAGGCGCGGCTTAAAAAGTGCTGGGTTAATGCGGCAATATCGTCTGCGCGATCTCGTAGGGGCGGGAGTCTTAAGCGAATCACATTTAAGCGGTGATAGAGGTCTTCACGGAAAAGCCCCTCTTTGACGCGCGCCTCTAAATTTTGATTGGTCGCAGCAATCACGCGCACATCGGCATGAACGAGAGTTCTGCCTCCTACGCGATAAAAGCTTGCGTCGGATAGAACTCGCAAGAGCTTAGTTTGCATCGGCATGGGCATATCGCCAATTTCGTCAAGAAAGAGGGTGCCGCCTCTGGCTTGTTCAAAGCGCCCGAGGCGCTGCTCATTGGCTCCGGTGAAAGCGCCCTTTTCGTGACCGAAAAGCTCACTTTCTAAGAGCTCGCCTGGAATTGCCGCCGTATTGATTGCAATAAAGGGAGCGTTCTTTCTAGGACTATGGCGGTGTAGGGCTCGAGCAACCAACTCTTTACCGGTGCCGCTTTCTCCGGTGATCAATACGGTCGTATGGCTGTGAGACAATCGCCCGATCGCGCGAAAAAGCTCTTGCATCGCAGGAGACTGTCCGACGATTTCGCTTGCGATTTCGGGCGCTGCGGGAGCAGCTTCTTTTGTTTCACTTTCTTCGCAAGCTCTTTTTAAAAGACTCACGGCCGCCGCCACATCAAAGGGCTTAGCTAAGTACTCGTAGGCACCACCTTCAAAAGAGGAGACTGCGCTTTCTAGGTCGCCAAACGCGGTCATAATGATCACAGGAAGTTCAGGAGCTGTTCTCTTAATTTCTTTTAAGAGCTCCGTGCCACTCATCCCTGGCATGCGAATGTCTGTCAAAAGAAGCGAGGGCTTTTCTTTTTCTAGCGCCTCAAGAACGGATTTCGCCTCTTCAAAAAGGCGATACTGCATCCCCTCTCTTTCAAGAGCTTTCCCGAGGACCCAGCGAATCGAGCGATCATCGTCTGCAATCCAAATCGGTCTCATGGCTTCGCCTCCTTAGTCTTGGCGCTTTGAAGTGGTAACAAAATCCGAAATGCCGTGCGTCCTGGTTCACTTTCGAGTTCCACCTCGCCGCCGTTGCGTTCTACATAGGTTTGCACAATCGATAGCCCCAAGCCTGTTCCGTGCGCACGGGTGGTCACTAGGGGGTAGAAAATCTTTTCTCTGATCTTTGGGTCAATGCCAGGACCATTGTCGATGATGTCCACGGCAAGAGCCAAGCGACAGACCTTACGGTGAATTGTCACACTGCGACTGACGCGCGTTTTCACTGTCACAAGAGCGGTGTCTTCTTTGATTTTCTCACTTAAAGCTTGTGCGGCATTACGTAAAAGATTTAAGAAAACCTGCGTGAGTTGCTCACGGTCAGCAGGAAAATCAGGAACCGATACATCGTAGTCGCGGGCAATCGTAAGTCCCGTTGGGAATTCCGCAAGGATGAGGTTTCGAACACCTTCGAGAATCTCATGCAAATTCACAACCGTCACGTGCCGCTCTTCACGGTACGGCGTTAAAAGGCGATCGACTAAGTTACGAAGGCGATCGGCTTCACTGATGATTACTGTTGTAAATTCTCGCTGAGAGGGCTCCGTGAGTTCGCCTTCAAGCAGTTGCGCAGCGCCTCGAATGCCGCCCAAGGGATTTTTAATTTCGTGCGCCAGGTTTCTTAAAAGTACGCGACTTGCATCACTAAGGCCTTCTTTTTGCTCTTGTCTATCCAGAGTAAAGGCTTGTTCGGCCTCAGTCATCTCTAAAAGTAAGAAGCCTGTCCCTGGGTTTGAAAGAACCGCTAATACCGCTTTCCTTGGTGTACCTGCCGAAGGCGTTAATCGCACAAGAGCGCTACAGCTCTCTGCCTTGTCACTTTCGCCGTAAAGATGAGCAATCCATTGCTTTAACGGAGGAAAGAATTGCGAGGCGTCCAGGTGAAGTAGGCTTTTTTCAGAAGCACCAAAAAGACTAGCGGCGGCTTCGTTACACCACAAAATAAGACCCGCTTCGTCTAAAAGAGCGATGCCTGTTGTCATCGTCTTTGTCACGAACTTCTGAAAATCCATTGGCATAGCAGGCTTCATCTTCGATGCCTTGAGTAAGAGCGCATTGCCTTAGAAACGAGCGTTTCTAAGGCCTCTTTTTTAGAGCGCAAAATACATGGCGTACTCGCAGGGCTGCACCGTTAGGCGATACTGCTCGATTTCTGCACGCTTTAATGCAATGTAGGCGTCGATAAAGTCGTCTGTGAAAACGCCACCACGCGTTAAGAACTCGCGGTCAGCTTCCAAGGCATTCACGGCCTCGACGAGATCGGCACAAACAACAGGAATCTTCGCGTTTTCCTCAGGCGGCAAATCGTATAGATTCTTCGTGGCGGGCTCTCCCGGATCAATGCGATTTTGAATGCCGTCTAGACCAGCCATCAACATCGCCGCAAAGGCTAAATAGGGATTGGCCTGCGGGTCGGGAAAGCGCACCTCAACGCGACGGGCCTTTTCGCTTGCTACATGCGGAATACGGATCGAGGCCGAACGGTTGCGCGCTGAATACGCAAGCTTCACAGGGGCTTCGTAGCCAGGAACCAAGCGCTTATAGGAGTTTGTTGTTGGATTTGTAATCGCGTTAAGTGCTCTTGCATGACGAATGATGCCGCCAATGTAGTAAAGCGCTGCTTGCGAAAGTCCCGCATAGCCGTTACCTGCAAATAGGTTCTTGTCGCCTTTCCAAACCGATTGGTTAATGTGCATACCAGAGCCAGCATCCCCTGTAATGGGTTTAGCCATAAAGGTCGCGGTCTTCCCGTAAGCAGCAGCAACATTCCAAACCGTGTACTTCAGGATCTGATTCCAGTCGGCGCGCTCGACCAATGTAGAGAACTTTGTACCGATTTCACACTGTCCTGGACCACCGTTTTCGTGGTGATGGATTTCACAGGGAACCCCTTGCTGTTCAAGAAGCGTAACGGCTTCAGAACGAATGTCTGCAAGGCTATCGACAGGAGAGAGCGCTAAATAACCGTGCTTCGGGCTTGGACGGTGTCCAATGTTTCCAGCTTCGTAGTCAATCTTGCTTGACCATGCGCCTTCGGCACTGCGAATCTTAAAAAACGTGTTTTCAGGGTCCGTGCTCCAAGTTGCGCCATCAATGATAAAAAATTCAGGCTCTGGACCAAAGAAAGCTTTGTCGCCAATACCCGTGGATTTGAGATAGTTTTCAGCACGACGAGCGATTGACCGAGGATCACGTGAGTAACCATTACCGGTATCTGGCTCAACCACATCGCATGTGAGAACTAATGTGTCTTGCTCGCGAAATGGATCCATACGAGCAGTATTTGCATCGGGCATTAAGAGCATATCGCTTGCTTCAATGCCTTTCCATCCAGCAATTGAGGAGCCATCAAAGGGCTGACCGTCCTCGAAGACTTTCTCGGTTAGACGGTGAGCGGGGATTGTGAGGTGCTGCTCTTTCCCTAGCGTATCTGTGAGACGAAAGTCAAC
>CAVAQL010000088.1:0-5842 GCA_963590825.1 Bacteroides caccae
GGAGCCTGAGAAATATTTCGAAATCAGTCACCACCTATCGCAGTCTCGAGAGCAGCGCTTAACCTGGATTAAGAATGCGACAGATTCGATGAAGGCGCTTCTTGCTCAACACGGAATCAAAGCCGATGTGAGCGGCAGGCCCAAACACATCTACTCGATTTATAAAAAGATGCAACGTAAGCATCTTAAGTTCGAGCAACTTTTCGATATCGATGCAATTCGCATCATTGTGGATACGGTTGAGCAATGTTATGAAGTTTTAAGCATCGTTCAGGAAAAATGCAAAACCATTAGTAAGGAGTTTGACGACTACATCGCCAACCCCAAGCCTAATGGCTATAAGTCCTTACACACAGTGGTTCTTCGTGACGATGGACGCCCCTTGGAAGTGCAAATTCGTACGCATGAAATGCATGAATTTGCAGAAATGGGTGTTGCTGCACACTGGCGCTACAAAGAAAACGGCAACTCCGAAAAGACAAAAGGTGGAGAGGCCGAGCAAGAACACGTCGCGTGGTTGCGACAACTGATTGCGTGGCATTCGGATGTCGAGCTTAGCCCACAAACTTCAGGGGCGAGTGATGATTTGATTTACGCCTTAACGCCTCAGGGGCGTGTGCTTGAACTGCAAGCGGGCTCAACTCCCATTGACTTTGCCTATCAGGTGCATACACAACTCGGGCACCGTTGTCGTGGTGCGCGTGTTGATGGCGTGATGGTGCCTCTAAATACCAAACTTAAAACAGGGCAGACTGTTGAGATTATCGCGGCTAAAGAGGGAGGTCCCTCGCGCGATTGGGCCAACCCTGAATCTGGGTTTGTTGTTACACCGCGAGCAAGAACCAAGGTGCGTCAATGGTTTAATGCGCAGCAACAGGCCGAGCAAATCGCCGAAGGTCGTGAGCGTTTGGATAAAGAGTTAGCACGCTTAGGAAAGAGCTCAACAAAACTCGAAGATCTTTCGGAACGCCTTGGTTTTGAAAACCCCGAAGCGCTTTATATCGCTATTGCTAAAGATGAAGTCAGTATGCGTGCCATTGAGCAGGTGTTAACTCCTGTGGAAGTGGTTGAGCCTGATTTTGTCCCTAAAGCAGCGAGTAAAGGGAAATCCCACAGTAACGTTCTTGTTGTCGGAATGGATTCTTTGATGACGCAGTTGGCGCGATGCTGCCACCCAGCGCCACCAGATGAAATCGTCGGGTTCGTTACGCGCGGCAAAGGCGTCACGGTGCATCGCCTCGATTGCCCGAACGTGAAGAATCTAGAAAACGTAGCACGGGCTCGCCTCATCGATGTGAGTTGGGGAACTTCAGAGGATGCGATTTATCCTGTGGATGTTTACGTTGTCGCACGAGATCGTTCGGGGCTCATTAAAGATATCTCTGAAATCTTGCAAAAAGAAAACTTGCGCATCGTTGGGATGAACACCATGATGAGTAAGGGCGACGTTCACATGCGGTTTTCTATCGAGATTCGAAGCACAGAAGATTTAAATCGCGGGCTCAAGGCTGTACGCGATTTAAAGGGTGTTTTAAGTGCACGCCGCGCCTAACGCAAAGGGCAACGAGATCTTTTAGCGCAAGCTAGTTTTACTAAAACCAAGTTCTGCGCTAATTGTTCTGGCACATTCGCAGATAGCATCTTTTGTGCTCTCAAGCTTTAAATGGCCTTTAATGCCGGTGACACCAACTGAGGCAATGGCACAGCCATCGTAGTTAAAGACGGGAGCAGCGAGTGCTATGACGCCGTTTTCAAGTTCTTCGTCGCAGATGGCGTAACCCTGAAGGGCGGATTTCTGCAAGTCATCGAGAATTGACTTTAAAGAGGTCTTTGTTCGAGCTGTAAAGCGCACAAGAGGTTTATTTTTTGCAAAGAGCGCTTTCACAATCTCTGGCTGATAGGCAAAGATAATTTTCGCCGTGGCTGCCGCATAAAAGGGCATTTCATTTCCAATTTGTGCAGCAAATTTTGAGTGCGTTTCTGTCGTTGGGTCTTCGCAATGCGTGCAGATTACTTCGTTTGCACATTCCTGACAGACATAGACAACGTTATGTACCGCTGAAGCTGCTTTGCGCATCGGTAGACGTGCGACTTCGATTAAACGATCCTTATTTAATAGGCCAGAGGCAAGACGAAGCAATTTAAAACCTAATCGATAGTGTTTTGTGGTCTTGTCTTGCATCACAAGATTGTTTTCCATCAGCGACATCAGGAAGCGATGTGTTGTCCCAAGGGATAGATGCATCTGACGACTTAATTCGGATACGGAAATTCCATCAGGATATTGACTTATGAGAGTTAATACTTCAACAGCTCTATCAATTGTTTGCAAGATTGACTCCTTGTGTTTCTTTAATTGGTTGATTTTAGTTTTTTCACATAATGGAAAATTTTTCCAAATTTTACACCTATAATGGAAACCAATTTCGGAATGTGAAAAAGTACCAGCCGTCTATCGGCATTTCTGCATCTCTGAAATATGGAAAAACTTCCCACATTGTGGAAACAAATAAAAGAGGTTTTCGAATATGAATCAGTTGCGCGTTGGAGCCCGAGATTTTGCTCAAAAAGTTTTTGACGATATCCGTGCATTTTCCAAGGACCCCGTCATCGGTATTTCTCGTCAAGGCTATGGACCGCTTGAACAAAAGGTTCACGACTATGTTAAGTCTTGGGCGAGTTCTCTTAATTTGGAAGTCAAAATTGATCGTTGCGGAAATCTTTTTGCAACGCTTGCTGGTAAGGATAGAACACTGCCTTGCTATATGACTGGGTCTCACGGCGATAGCGTGCCTCAGGGTGGCCACTATGACGGACTCGCTGGCGTTGTCGCAGGTATGACAGCAATCAATTGGATGAAGACGATTGGCTTTACTCCAGAGCGTGACGTGACTTTGGTTGTTTTCCGTATGGAGGAGAGCTCTTGGTTTGGTAAGGCCTATGTCGGTTCTTTGGCGATGGCTGGAAAACTCACGGAGGCAGATCTCGCCCTAAAACATCGCACAGAAGATATCACCCTTGCTCAAACGATTAAGAAGGCAGGGTTTAATCCTGAGGATATGCTCAAAACGGAACCGAGTATTGATTTTTCGCGTATCGCTGCTTTCACGGAACTTCATATCGAGCAGGGTCCAACATTGGATTCTCAAAAGAAAGCTCGTGTCGGAATTGTTACAGGTATTCGAGGCAACATCCGCCATAAGACGTGCCGTTGCGTTGGTGTGAAAGCGCACTCGGGTGCTGTTGATCGCCAATATCGTCATGATGCGGTGATGGCGATGGCAGATCTCTTAATGCGTATGGATAAACATTGGGCCGAGTGGCTTGTGCGTGGTGAAGATTTAGTTTTCACGGCTGGTGTCTTTAAGACCGATGCGGCAGCGGCCATTGCCATTATCCCTGGAGAGGTAACTTTTAGTATCGATATTCGCTCACTTTCACGCGATACGCTCAATCGATTTCACGCGCTTCTCGTTGCAGAAAGCGAAGCTGTTGGCGCAGACCGTGGTGTGAAATTTGAATTTGACCGTGAGTTGATTTGCGAACCTTCTGGTGTCAACGAAGATTTGATGAATCACTTGGCCCAAAGCGCCGCTAAAGCAAAAATCCCTACCATGTTTATTCCAAGTGGAGCAGGGCACGATGCTGCAGTTCTTGGTAATGCAGGAGTTCCAGTTTCAATGATTTTTGTTGCCAACCAAGATGGCTCTCATAACCCGCACGAAAAGATGCAACTTGATGATTTCCTTTTGGGTGCGGAAGTTCTCTTTACGGCTATTGCTGACTACAACTAAAGAATGACGGAGTAAGAAAGAAAATGTGGGATTTAGCAATTAAAAACGGTACGTGTGTGACATCCACGGAAAGTTTCAAAGCTGATATTTATGTCAAAGATGGCAAGATTGCTGCTATCACAACCGAAGACTTAGGTCCAGCGAAAGAAACACTTGATGCGGCAGATAAGAAAGTCTACGCGGGCTTCATTGATACGCATGTGCATTCACGCGATGGTGGAGCGCTTCATAAGGAAACATTTGCGCATTCCACGCGTGGGGCGGCGATGGGAGGCATCACAACAGTTGTTGAAATGCCAAATGCTGTGCCACCAGTTTGCAATGTTGAAAACTTCAAAGCGCAGAAGGCCAATCTTGCGAGCAAGGCTTTTGTCGACTTTGCGATGTGGGCACTTTGCGTAGGCGACTTAAATAACAAGGATTTACTTGAACTCGATCAGTGCGGTGTTGCTGGTTATAAGTTCTTTTGGGGCTACGCTTTAAAAAAGAGCAACTACAACCTCATTTATAACTTTGACCCAAACGACCCAGATGTCTTCCCGCCTTTGGATGACGGTCAGGTTTATGGGATTTTCGAAACAGTGGCTAAAACAGGGAAGCTTCTTGGTATTCATGCTGAGAACTCTTCTTTAATTCGCCGTTTAACCGACCGCGTTAAGCCTGAGGAATACGCCACAGAATATGAAGCCCTTTTAGCTTGCCGCCCGAGTGTTTGCGAAGAAACTGTTGTGCAGACGGCGATTTCTTTTGCGAAGGCCACGGGTTGCCACTTGCACATCCTTCACACATCAGCCAAGGAAACCGTGGATTTAGTCGATGCCGCACAGAAGAAAGGTCTAAAAGTTACGGCTGAAACTTGTCCACATTACTTAACGCTCACAAAGGATGACTTTAAGCGTGTCGGTCCGATGATTAAGGGTTATCCCCCTGTTCGTGAAAAAGCTGACCAAAAGAGACTTTGGGAAGGATTACGTGCTGGAATTCTCTCGCACGTTTGTTCCGATCATGCACCCCACACAGCTAAAGAGAAGGCAGGGAGCCTCTTTAAGATTCCTTCGGGCATGTGCACAATCGAAACACTTGTGCCTTTAATGACCGATTCTGTGAACAAAGGCTTGATTACGGAAAACGATATTGCACGCATCCTTTCTGAAAAGCCCGCTCAACTCTTTGGTCTTGACCATAAGAAGGGTTTCTTGCGTGTTGGAATGGATGCGGATATCACTTTGGTTGATTACGACTATGAAGAGACAGTCGATATCAATAAATTCCAAAGTGTGAGCAAGGTCTCTGGCTTTAACGGCTTTAAGTTAAAGGGTTATCCCGTTGCCACGGTACTTCGCGGTCATGTTGTGATGAAAGACCGTAAGCTCGTAGGCGAGCGTCAGGGAGAGTTCGTCGCTGCTCATCCTGCGAAGAAAGATTAGAGCCCAAGAGGTACGGTTCACTCATTTAAACCCCTCCAATGAGTGAACCGTATCGATATCAAAGAAGAGATATGCGAATCACGATTATTAATCCGAATTCAACGCAAGCCATGAACCAGGGCATTCTTGAGAGTGCAAAGAGAGTTGCCTCTCGAGATGATGAGCTTCGAATGCTTTGCGTTAAGGAATCTCCTGCGCTCATCAACAGTGCTGTCGATGAGGTCAATGCAGCGTATTGGACACTGAAGAAGGCGATTGAACTTAGCTCAGCAACAGATGGCTATGTTATTGCTTGTCACAGTGATCCAGCTGTAAAGGCAATTCAAGAGGCTACAGGCAAGGCTACAGTTGGAATCGGATTTGCATCGCTTTTTGCTGCGGCAAAATTTCCTGGTCAATTGGCTATCCTCGCGATTTCCGAGAGGTCGATTCCAAGGAAAGAGGCTCTAGCTAAGCGCTACGGATTTGAAGGACGGTTCGATACCTTTGCAACGGGCTACACAGAAGAGATGACAGAAGACGAAGTATTCGAATGCCTCTCAAAAGTCATTGGCATAGCTCAGAAAAAAAAGAAGTACGCAAGTTTTGTCTTGGGGTGTGCTGGAATGGGTTGTGTTGCCC
>CAVAQL010000089.1:0-5800 GCA_963590825.1 Bacteroides caccae
TTAGGGATGCTATTTTGGGACGGGAAAATGGAGAAACCTGACTTCATCGAAAACTTCAAAAAACCCTCAAATACGGAGTTCAAATGCATCGGCGGTCGATGGTATTTGTACTCCTACTCAAATCGTTACGACCCCGAAAAAAAGAGAAGCTACAAAGTTTCAGGAATGTGCCTTGGGAACATTACAGCGGAAGGCGTTCTTGTTAAGTGCAAGAAACGACGCGCTTCCGTAAAAGATCCTCGTATCAGTGACACAGTTAGTGTCGGTCTTCCTCTTTTCCTTTGGGATAGGACAGCGCTTTTGCGGGAGCGATTGCAACGTTACTTCCCTGACTTGTGGAAGATGCTTTACGTCACCGCCTTATTGCGCTCTTCTGGCGATTGTCGTTTTAAGCGTCTGGGTCTGCATTACGAAAATTCTTTGCTCGCCTATCTTTTCCCCGGAATCTCATTTCATCCGACAAACATTTCTGAACTGCTTAATCTTGTCGGCAAGAACCGGGATGCCATTCGGAACTTCTTACAGGAAGACCTGACAAAAAAAGAAGCTTTCATTCTTTTTGATGGGCATCGTCTTATCACTGCCTCAAAGACGATGGAGTATGCCGAGATTGGATATGACTCAAAAATGCGGTACAAGCCGCAAGTCAATCTTCTCTACATTTTCTCGCTCGAGCAGGTTGGCACTCCTTTGTACTACAAGCAATACGTAGGAAGCACTCCCGATGTCAGTGCCTTTTCTGACATTCTTACTGAAGCGCAAATCACAGGGAAAAATTACACGGTCATAGCAGATAAAGCCTTTGGAAGTCAGGACGACTTTGCCCTGATGGATAGTCTCCAAATTAAAAACATCATTCCGCTAAGACGTGGCAATCAGTACGTCAAAGAAAAAATCCCTGCGGGTCCCTCAGGCTATGCGTATGGGTTTACCTACCATGGCCGCGGCATTCACGCGAACACCTACACGTATGGAGACTTTAATGTGCATCTCTATCTCGACTCACGGCTGTATTCGGATGAATATGCCGATAGTGTTGACCGACTTGAAAAAAATAACAAGGCCATCCTAAAACGCAGAGAACTCGAAGAGCAGAGGCGAGCGAACGGCAAAGGAAAACTCACGGATGCTGAGCTTGAATTACTTATTCCGAAGAGCATTCAACAAATGCACAAAGAAAATCCCGAGATGGGGACGGTAACAATTCGAACGAACCGTCTTGATTTGAATGCGCAGCAGGTTTACGAAATCTACAAGCAGCGCCAGGAAATCGAGCAGTTCTTCAAAACATACGGAGATACGATGGAGTTCGAGGCCTCCTATATGCGAAACACGACAACACAGGAAGCATGGCTCTTTCTCAACCATCTCTCGAGCATGATAGGCATAGGTCTTATCCAAGAAATCGCCCATCTCGGTCAGAGCAAGAACGTGAGCTTAAAAGACCTCATTCAAACTTACTCAAAAATAACCGCCTCGAAAATTAACGGGAAGTGGCAGGTGGCTCCAATTAAAAAATCGGTTAGGACACTATTGCAAAAAATGGGAAGCACTATCTCAGACGCTGAAGTCGAAAAAGCGATGGAAGAGTGTTCCTCCACCGCTAAATAGCATCCCTAAAAATGAGCGTTAGAGACTAAAGGACAGGTCTTTCGTCGCTTGCTTCAATATGGGGCCACGCCGCCGTGAGGTAGACCATCATCGAATACAGTGTTAAAGCACAGGCAATATAAATCAGCACCGTACCAATTAAGGCAATATCAATTCCTAAGAAGGGATCAAAGTACAGCAAAAACGCAATCGCTGTCATCTGGGCGATGGTCTTTATTTTGCCATAGGCGTTTACCTTCACGAATTTTGCTGCGTGAATCTTTGCCATCCATTCGCGTAGCGCCGTCACAGCAATCTCGCGACCGATGATAATCAAAGCAACGAGCATATCGACGCGATCGAAGTACATCAAAACAATAATCGCAGAGCACACAACAAGCTTATCGGCCACAGCATCCAAGAAAGCGCCCTTGGCTGTCATCATGTTCCAACGACGAGCGAGGAAACCATCCAAGGCATCGGTAACCGCCGCAATAGAAAACATCGCGCACGCAAGAAGGTTTTTCATGTGTGGCGATAAAAAAGCGTCGGGCAAGTAAAAAATCCCGACAATGAGCGGGATAAACGCGATACGCGCCCATGTCAATGCCATGGGCACATTAAACGGTTTATGAGTTCGCTCTGTCATTATCAACCCCGTGAAGCTGCGAATAAATGCGTTGCGCAAGTTTACGCGAGATTCCGTCGATTTTGGCTATGTCATCAACGGAGGCTTTGGTAAGCCCGTTTATCCCGCCGAATTGGGAAATGAGCTTTTGCCGCCTCTTTGCGCCAATGCCTTCAATGTCTTCAACGCGCGTTGTTAGCCTTGTTTTGCTTCGTTTGGCACGCATCCCCGTTATCGCAAAGCGATGTGCTTCATCACGAATCATCGCAATCAACATCAGAGCGGGGCTTTCGGCGCCTAAAACGAGGCTTTCTCTTCCGTCAGCAAAAATAAGCGTTTCTAGCCCTGTTTTCCTACCCTCGCCTTTGGCCACTCCAACAAGCGCCTCAAGAGGAAGGCCCAACTCCGAGAAAACATCCCGCGCACTACTAATTTGCCCTTTTCCGCCATCGACCAAAACAAGTGTGGGAAGTTTCGCCTCACCCCGGGCCACAGGCGTATAGCGACGCACGAGCACCTCGCGCATAGCGGCGTAATCATCTCCTGGCGTGATATCTTCAATGTTAAAGCGGCGATAGCGACTCGAATCCATGCCTGTCCCAGCAAAGACAACACACGAGGCCTGTGTGGCTTCTCCTGCCGTATGCGAAATATCAAAGCACTCGATACGAATATCGAGCATCTCCTCTTCTGTTAAATTTAACTTTAAGACACTAACTAAATCTTCGAGGCGCCGCCTTTCTCCGCCTAATTCTCTTAGGCGGTTTTCAAGGGCGATTTTTGCTCCCATTTCACACATCTCAAGCCACTTGCGGCGCATCAATTGCGGCTCGTGAATAAGCGTTGTTTTCGAGGCCCGCTCTGAGCCTACGGCTCGAGAAAGAATCTGCGCGTCGCATGCCTCGGCGCTCACAATCACGTCAGGCAACGTTTGCTCAGCGTAGTGCTGACTTAAAAACGCCTCAAAAACATCTTCCTTTTTGAGTTCTTCACTAGAACTCACTTTCGGGAAAAAGGCGTGGTCTCCCAAGTGGCGCCCCGCTCGCACCATCGCTAGATTTACGCAAATCACGCCCTCTTCCATGGACACAGCAATAATGTCCGTGTCCTTGACAACCCCTGTGGGCTCCACCACCTGATCTCGCACTGCATCCGAGAGCGCGGCGATACGGTCGCGCAAAATGGCAGCCTTTTCATACTCGAAACGTTCGCTTGCGGCAAACATTTCTTTTTTTAGTGCTTCAATCAGTTGTGCCGATTGCCCACTTAAAAAGCGGCACGCTTCATCAACATCTGCTTCGTAAGCTGCCTCAGTAATTGCTCCCACACAAGGGGCAGAACAGCGCCCCATCTGTCCCATTAAGCAGGCGCGAGACCGATTGTGGAAAACTGCCTCTTCGCAGGTGCGAATCTTAAAAATGCGTTGCAATACCGCGATTGCTTCTTTCGCAGCCGATGCGTTCGGATAGGGACCGAAAAAGCGAGCTCGCTTATCAATAGCGCCTCGATAGTAAGAGACGCGAGAAAAGGGAGCAGCCGAGAGCTTGACATACGGATAGCTCTTATCGTCCCGAAAGAGAATGTTGTACTTTGGGGTAAGTGTCTTAATTAGGTTGTTTTCTAAGATAAGCGCTTCCGCTTCGCTTCGCACAACAGAGGTTTCTATTGAAGCGATATGTGAGACCATCAAGGCAATACGAGGCGAGAGATCGCTTTTCTGAAAGTACGAACTCACGCGGCGCTTTAAATTGCTGGCCTTTCCAACATAAAGGCATTTCGCTTCAGCATCAAAATACCGATAGACCCCAGGTAAGTTGGGTAACCCATCGAGAACTGTCTTATAGTCGTTTAAACTGATTGCCTGCATGAAAAATAAGTCCGAGGAAACGATGCTAAGTTGCGATATCTTTTGTCGCGTGATTGATAACTTTGGTGACGCAGGAGTAGCCTGGCGCCTTGCTCGCAGTCTACAGCGCGAGCAGGGCTTTTGCGTGAGGCTCGTTATCGATAACTTAGAAACACTTGCCAAACTCAACCCCGCAATTGATCCAAAAAAGATTGAGCAAACCGTTGACTCTGTAGCGATTGCGCTTTGGGATAAACGCTTTGAAGAAAAGGCCCACCCTGCCGATTGTGTCATTGAAGCGTTTTCGTGTTTTCTACCCGCATCCTATGAAGCCAAAATCAATGAGTCTTTTCAATCGGGGCACCCGATTAGCCTCGTCGCCCTAGATTACCTCACGGCAGAAAGTTATGCCGCCGAGTTTCATGGGCTTCCGAGCCCGCATCCCCAGTATGGGTATCCCAAGCGCTTTTTCTTTCCAGGATTTACGCAGCAAACAGGGGGCTTATTGATTGAAGACGATTTCGAGTGCCGCCGTGCTCTTTTTACCCAAGAAAAGAAAGAAGCCTTTCTTTCTGCGCTTGGTGTTAATCCGCGTCACCCACTAAAGGTTCTTCTCTTTACCTATCCGACGCTCGAAATTGAAGCAATCGCAAGAAGCTTTGCTAAAACTGGTCTTACTATCGAGATGCTCCTATGTCCAGGAGCCGCACAAGAGCGCTTTGCTAAAGAAATCGCCTTTTTGGATAGCAAAAACATTCACTGCACCGCGCTACCGATGCTCGCTCAAGAAGCATTCGATTTATTACTTTGGTCCGCAGACTTTTTGATTGTTCGCGGTGAAGATAGCGCTTCACGTGCCCTATTAAGTGGCGTTCCCTCTCTTTGGACGCTTTACCCGCAAAAAGAAGCCGCTCACATCAAAAAGATGCAAGCTTTTGAGGAAACATTAGAGAATTCCTATCCAGCTTACCTCTTAACGCTTCGAAACCACATCGAATTGGCCCTTAATTTGGGGAAAGCACCTCAAACACTCGAACTCAAAACTTTCCTACAAAAAAAGGACGAACTCACCAAAGCAGCCCGCATCTACACAAAAAAGTGTCTAAATCTCCCTCGAGCACCCCAAAAAATCGCACAAATGCTTCGCGACGGATTAAAATGATGCGTTTTTGATTTGGACGGGGCGGGAAAAACTTCATTTCCGGCTCATATCGCTTAAAAGGAAATTTTCATGAAAACAGCGCAAGAACTGCGAGCCGGCAACGTCTTCATGGTCGGCAAAGATCCGATGGTCGTTCTCAAGGCCGTGTACGCTAAGGGCGGACGCGGTGCATCGACAGTCAAGATGAAGATGAAGAACCTCTTAACAAACGCCGTCACGGAAATCGTTTACCGTGCTGACGACAAATTCGATGACATCGTTCTTGAACGTAAAGAACTCACCTACTCGTACTACGCCAATCCGACATATGTCTGGACTGACGACGAATACAACATGTACGACGTTGAAGAAGATACAATGGAAGAAGCCAAGAAATACATCACCGAAGGCGATGAATTAAAGGCTGAAGCCGTTTTCTACGAAGGACGCGTCATTGGTATCGAACTGCCGACGATGATTGTTCGCGAAGTGGCCTACACGGAACCCGCTGTCAAGGGGGATACCTCTGGCAAGGTGATGAAGCCTGCGAAACTAGCGAGTGGCTTCGTACTCGATGTGCCAGCCTTTGTTAACG
>CAVAQL010000090.1:0-5788 GCA_963590825.1 Bacteroides caccae
GTCAGCAAAATGGCCTCAAATTTCCCGCCAAGCCGCGCCAATACTGGGTTTGGTGAGGATTTCAATTTTTTAAAGGCTGTAGTGCAAATCTTTGGGATTGATTATGGCTAGCGTATCCACAAGCGGAAAAAGGTGCAATGACAAAAGAGCTCTGAATTTGAATAGAAATTTGCTACTTTTCCTCGCCTAAAGTCCTAAACTCTGCGGTGTTTTATAACATATATGGGACGAGGGAAACCGATAGAAGTGCATTGATTCCAATAGATTTCCCGTGGACCCTGCTGTCAAACGTTTTTCGGGAAGATAGTTTGTCAGCAAAATGGCCTCAAATTTCCCGCCAAGCCGCGCCAATACTGGGTTTGGTGGGGATTTCAATTTTTTACGGTCCGTAGTGCAAATTTTCTAATCGCAAGCCACGGGGCATCCCTTGCTAGAGGGCGTAGTCCTCGTTATCGCCGTAGGTCTGAGCAATGCGGGTAAGAATCTCTTGACGCGTTGGGCAGTAGGTTTGTGCTCCTTGCTTCTCGACTTTAAATGAGGCTAAAGCGCATCCTAAGCGCAGTCCTTTTTCCCAAGAAAGCTTGTGCGTAACCGCATGTAGGATTCCAGCGCGAAACGCGTCGCCGGCGCCAATTGTGTCAACGGCGTGCACAGGACACGCTTTCACAGATAGTGAGCCGTCCTTTGTGAAAACGGTAGCTCCCTTTTCTGAACGCGTGATAAAGAGGGCTTCTGAGTTCTTTAGAAGATTGTTTTCGCTAAGTCCGGTTTTCTTTTGGATGACTTCAAACTCGTAGTCACTCATCACGATAAAGCGTGCCGCAGCAAAGAAACTTTCGAGCTCTTGCGCGCTAAAGCGTGGCGTAATCTGTCCAGGATCAAAAAAGAAGGGGACTTTCTTTTCAACGAATTGTTTTAGGCGGCGAAGCATCACGAATCGTGTTTCTGGAGAAAGAATTCCAATCTCAAAGTCTTCATCGTCGGGCCAAACATCGGTTCGTGTAAAGTCAGTGGCGTTGGCTGAAAAAGTGGCAATCTGAGAGCCAACGCTATCGCAAATCAGGATGCATTGACTCGTGAACTCATTGGGCACGTTGTGTGTAAAAAGTTTGACGCCACACTGTTTGAGGTGTTCTTTAAAAGGAGTCGCGTCATTTTCACCGAAAGCACACATTAGTGTCGGGGCGTCTCCTAAGAGCGAGACGGCATAGGCGATATTGGCACCACACCCGCCAAAGTAACGCACCATCGAGGAGGCGGGAAAGCACACGTTCACGTGCTTAAGATGCTTGGAATCGAAATGCGGCCCAAACTCGCCGCGGTAAGAAAACACGGTATCGTAAGCGGCCGATCCTGTAATACAGATACTCATGGATAGATAGGCGTGGCAATACAGCGCGAAGGCGTTGCATTGGTACGCATATTGACGTGAATCGAAAGTGAGCGCCCCGCGCCTAAGCTTTTAACGCTCGGGTCGGCTAAGAAATCAGACGGGGACAATATCTGACGCGTAATTTCCGCATCGTTTTCATCAACAAGTTGCAAGGACAAATGCGGCATTGCCTGAGCAATGTTCGATCCATTCATAATCGTCACTTCCAAGGTGTAACTGCCTGGAGTGCCCGCATTTGTTAACTGTGCTTTTGTCACAGCGAAAGCTTCGATATTCGCCAAGTAAAAGCCTGGGCACGTAATCTTGGTGCAAACCGCCTCGAAAACGGGTCTTGTTTTCGGGAATTTTTCAAGAACGGTCTGATTAAAAATTAAAGAGGCTACACACAAAATCACTAGGAAAAGTGCCAAGACTAAAAGGGTCCCTGAATACGAGCGCTTTTGCGGCTTTTTCGCAATGGCTTGTGTTACAGCGATACCCGCCTCAGTGGAGTTCTCTGGCTTTGTTAAAGGAGCTTTCTCAGGCGCCTTAACATCTCCGACTGTCGGTTCTGTGCGTCCTGAGAAATCCGACATGAGAGAACTTAACTTTTCAAGTTGCTCCTTGGCTTCTTTCGATTGTTTTAAAGCAATGCCTTGATGTGCGGGCGTAACAGGCGCTTCAGGAGCCTTTGGTTCTGCAAAAAGAGGATCTTCTTCGGTTGTTTCGGAAGGTTCAACTGGCTCAGGATCCTTTTTCATCACGGGTGCCGTTGGCGCTTCGCTTACTGTCGCTGGACTTTCGGCGGGTTCTTCAGCGGGAGCCACAAAGGGAGCTTGAGGCTCGGTGGGATTAGGCACAGGTTGTGTTGCCACAGGTTCAGGCGTTGAAATCTCTTGGGGCTTTTGTGCAGCTTCTTCCTTGGCTTTTTCCCGAAGCTCTTCTTTAATTTCTGGGAATAAATCATCTGGCACGCACAGCAAGTCGCGTGTTGCGTCAAAGAAATTGTGGCATTTCGAGCATCTGACGGGTGCTCCTTCGGCCGTTTCTTTGTTTGGCAAACGCCACACAGAACCACAATAAGGACAGCGAGTTACATAAGCCATATGAATTACATTTCCTTTGTCGGGTCGATTTGCGCAACTAGGCAAACCCAATCTTGTTCTTCATTGTAAACGCGAAGACGGATACGGGAATCGATCTCGTTATAGCTTCGAATTAAATCGTCGACCTGATGCGAGAGAATGCCTGAGAGAACAAGGAAACCTCTGTCGTTTAGCTTTTCAATGAGTTCGCGAGCGAGGCTTTTTAAAGGATTGGCCAAAATGTTGGCAACGACGATGTCAAAGCGTTTTCCTTTGATGGCGTCGGGAAGTGCAAACGTTGCTGAGACGTGGTTTGCTGCGGCGTTGGCTTGCGCCGCTTCCACAGCCTGTGGGTCAATGTCAACGCCTGCGACATCGGTCGCTCCAAGTTTTGCGGCAGCGATAGCCAAAATCCCTGTGCCACATCCAAAATCAAGCATCGACATTCCTGCTTTGCAGTTTTGATCGAGCCACGCAAGGCAAAGCCGCGTTGTCGGGTGCGAGCCCGTGCCAAAGGCAACACCGGGATCTAAGCGAATATTGATGGCGTTTGGTTCTGGCGGTTCATTCCAACTCGGGACAATCCAAAGGCGGTCGCTGACCCTTGTGGGCCCGAACTGCGCCTGCGTTACTTTGACCCAATCGGTATCAGGGACTTCTTTAAGCGACTCAAGGGCGACGGGTTCTAATTTAAGAGAAGCAAACGCTTTTTTTGTAATGGTATTGGCGTCGCAGTTTTCATCGACAAGAAAACTTAATTTCGAGCGCTTCCAAGCGCGAATCTCAGGCTCGAGCCCTGGTTCCCCGTAAAGAGGTTCCTCGGCACTGTTGTTGGCATCGGCATCGGCGAGCGACACGCTTAGGGCGCCGTTTTCCATCAAGGCATCCCCTAAGGCCTCAGCAATGGTTTCAGAAACAAGAAGAGTCGCTTCACGTAGCATCGCTTGCTTTCTCCTTACGCCGCAATTGCCATTCAGCTAGTTTCTTTTCTAGGTAGTGAATGTTTTGTCCGCCCTGCGCGTAACCTGTGTCAGCAAGAATCGCACGCAATAGCGCTGTGTTTGTACTAATGCCTTCGCAGGCAAGTTCGGTAAGCGCCACTTTCATGCGCGCTAAAGCGACTTCGCGATTGGGCCCATAGGACACTAATTTGGCGATGAGGCTATCGTAAAAGGGAGGAACCGTGTAGCCCGAGTAGAGGTGGCTTTCCATACGAATCCCAGGGCCTCCTGGAACGTGCCAGACGGAAACCTTCCCTGGGCTTGGTCTAAATGTGAAGGGAGTTTCCGCATTAATGCGGCATTCGATAGCCGCGCCTCGGTAGGTGATGTCTTTTTGCTTAATTGAAAGACGTTCGCCTGAGGCAAGACGAATTTGTTCTGCAACAATGTCGATTCCTGTCACAAGTTCTGTAACGGGGTGTTCGACCTGAATGCGTGTGTTCATCTCGATAAAGTAGAAGTTCTCGTTTTCATAGAGAAATTCAAAAGTCCCCGCGCCCCGATAGCCGATTCTTCTGCACGCTTCGACGCAACGCTCTCCAAGACGTTCGAGTGCTTTGCGAGGGATATTGAGCGCTGGGCTTTCTTCGATGAGTTTCTGATTGCGTCGTTGCATTGAGCAATCGCGTTCACCCAAATACACAGCGTTTTGGAAATTATCTGAGAGCACTTGAATTTCGATGTGGCGTGGATTCTCCAGATACTTTTCTAAGTAAAGCTTGTCGGAGCCAAAGGCATTTTTCGCTTCCGAGCGTAGAAGCGAAATCGAATTAATGAGAGCCGCCTCCGTTCTTACGGCGCGCATGCCGCGACCGCCGCCGCCGGCGCATGCCTTCACAATCACAGGGTAGCCAATTTCTTTTGCTAAATCGGCGATGCGCTGTGGGTCATCAGGAAGCTCAACTAAAGAGCCAGGCACAATTGGGATGCCAGCTTTAGCCATCGCACGTTTGGCGTTAATCTTGTCTCCCATCAGACGAATTGTGTCGCCTCGGGGACCGATAAAGGCAAAGCCACTTTTTTCAACGCGGTCGGCAAAATCGGCATTTTCCGAGAGAAATCCGTAGCCTGGGTGAATTGCTTCGGCATCGGTTACTTCCGCAGCGGAAATAATCGCTGGGATATTTAAGTAACTCATCGAGGGCGCAGGAGGGCCAATACAAACGCTTTCATCGGCAAGACGCACGTGCATAGCATCGGCATCGGCCGTTGAATGCACAGCAACTGTCTTGATATTCATCGCACGGCAGGCGCGAAGAATTCTTAAGGCGATTTCTCCGCGATTGGCGATGAGGATTTTTCCAAACATAAGCGTTGGGCCTGAGCTAAGTTAGCGACGAATTTCAAAAAGTGCCTGCCCGAATTCAACGGGATCGCCATTTTCGACAAGAATTTTCACAATCGTTCCATCGAATTCGGCTTCAATCTCATTTAAGAGTTTCATCGCTTCAATGATGCAAACGGTTTCTCCGGCGTGAACGGTTTGTCCAACAGAAACGAAGGGTTTAGCCCCAGGGGAGGGTGAGCGATAGAACGTTCCAACCATCGGTGCGTTAATGGTTTCAACCTCTTTGGCTGGGGAGTTCGTCGCACCCCTTTCGGTCGGGATTGTCACTGTCGTTACTGCCACGGCATCTTTCTCGTTGGAAAAGTTCGTTGTTCCCTTCAAATCAGGACCGTTAACGATTCTTACGCGATCTTCGCCTTCTGTGAGTTCAATTTCGGAAACGCCACCTTCTTTCATCAGGTCAATGATGCTTTTGAGTTTGCGTAAGTCCATAGTGCTTTCGTCCCCGAGGGCGCTCCGGCCCAAGTCAAGGTTGATTTAACGGCGTTTTTTCACTGAAAAGACGGCAATTGCGTCTAATTTCGGTTAACTTCAGCGAAAGTGTGCCACTTCGTTAGGCCGAATCATATACAAAAATAGACCGTCTGCAAACTCAGAATTTCGGAAAATGGCTCCAAATAGGCGAGAAAATGCCTCTTTTCGCCTCATACCTTTACTCAAAAATTGCGAGACAGAATTCTATTTTGCCGAACGGTGGCTTAGCGACTTCTCATTTAAAAGCAGGGCGTTCTCCGAAACTCATAGCCACGCAAGCTGGAGGCAAATTTTGAGGTTATACATAGATTGCTGGATGCGATTTACGAAGAATCTCTCGCCGATCAAGCGAATTGCCTTTGTTGCTGAGGACACGGGGTCCTCAGCCCATTCCGCTAATGGAGAGGCAGAAGAATTCTGCAGAATTGCACAAGGCATCCATCCAAATTTGGAGAGAAATTTGAACAACTTCGTTGGATGAGACGAAGTAGAATGCGTGAATTTCCAA
>CAVAQL010000091.1:0-5710 GCA_963590825.1 Bacteroides caccae
TTCTTTACTGGACGTGTAATAACATCTATTCGCTTGGGAAAAACATCGTCTATGACTTGGTGCGTAAAGTCAAGACACCAAGGAAAGCTATTGCTCGATTCTTTTCTCGCAAAGAAAAAACGAATATTGAAGCTGAGAGCGTCAGTCGTTTGCGGGGATTCCTTGCTCTCGGGCTTTGGTTAGTCGGTCTTACTTTTGGATTTCTTTCAAGCGGACAGAACCCTTTTTTTGAAGGTTCGGTACGGCGTCTATTTGAGTTGGCTTCAAATGCCACGTTTGCTCTTTCGATGCTTTGGTGCGCCAAAGAGGCGCTCGCTTTCCTTTTTAAGAAACGCTGGCTTTTTTCTGTCTTTCTTTTTGCCGCAAGTGTCGGCTGCATGTACTACTGGTATCAGGGCACATTTGTACGCGTTAAATCCTTCTTTACGGTTCTATTAGGGCTTTGGAGCCTTGTTCCTGTTTTAGCTCTCACGTTTGAGCGCTATAAGCCATCGAACTGGCTTTACCCGAGAGTGAATCCTGAGTCGCTATATACGCCAGCTGCTTTTTGGCTTGTGATATTGCTGAGCAACTATTTGCCACTTCAGTCGTATTGCACAGCCCCCGAGCTCTTTTCCTCTCCTGAAGTGGTCTTAGCCAAACTCTTACTTGATTCGGCTGTCTTTGGAGCAATCCTTTATCTAGCGGGAAAACTCTGGCAACTCTTAGGACTAATGCGCACGGCTAGCGTTATCACAGCCTTTATTGCTGTCTTATTGACGATTTATGCCTTCTTGTTGCCGCTTGATGTGGGAACGATTGACGGCTTTCAAATTGAGCACCCGGAAAATCTTTATCGCTTAAAGAATATTTTCCTTGATCTGGGGATATTCGCTTTCTTAGGCGTTCTCTTTTATCGGTACTTGCGCCGTGGGGGAGTTCCCGTGCTGCGCTTTGGGTTAGCGTTTGCCAGCCTTGCGAGCATTGTTGCCGCTTTAGGGCAGCTTTGGGCCACACAAGGCCAATGGGTCACGGATTCACAATCGCGGCGTACCGAACTTCCGAGTTATAACGAAGCCATGCTCGGGTTTACAAAAACGGGAACCAATCGACTCGTCTTTATTCTTGATGCGTTCTCAGGGCCACACATGGCATCGATTTTGAAAGAGAATCCTGATATCTCGCAATCGTTTACAGGGTTTGTTTTGTATCCGAATACTTTGGCGCAGGGTTTTAGAACGAGCACGAGCATTGCCACATTGATCTGCGGCGAGCAGTGCACGGTAGGCGCCCTAAACGAGGGAAAGAGGGAAGCGCTTTCCGATAAGATCAATCGCCTTTACGCGCAAGAACTCAATCGCTACGGAGAAAACACAGACATTTTCGTCAACGAACACAATTGGCTTGAAGCGCAGCGCTTAGCTCCTTATGCCACAGTGCCCATTCGTGCTGTACGGTATTTGAGTTCAGCGTACTTAAATCGCTATGCGCAAAAGCATGGTATTGAAATCAATGTGGGCGCAAGCGACGATTTTTTAACGGCTGTCAGTCTTTTCTCCGCTGTCCCTTGGTCGATGAAGGCTGTAATTTACTTTGATGGCCATTGGGTTACACAAGCCATTGGCTATTGGACGAGCGACCGCGTTGCCAATCGCTTACAAGAATGGGCGTTTTTAGATGAGCTTCCGGAAATCTCCAATGCCAATATGGCAAAAGATACCTATAAGCTTTTTCATTCGGAAATTACGCATTTCCCGTGGTTGATGGTTCCTGGCAAATGTGGAATTGTCAAGGATCCCGGCCCTGGGCAAAACTACCCGCAACAAGCCGTTGAAGCCTGCGCTCTTAAAGCTCTTGCTCGTTGGTTTGATTGGATGAAAGAAAATAAGGTCTACGACAACACAACGATTATTGTCGCAAGCGACCATGGCGCGGGTTACGGCGCAAGAAAATTAAACGCGCTTTTACTTGTAAAGCCTAAAAACGCCACGCACGAACCAATCAAGCGCGACAATTCCCCGATGAATTTATCGGATGTGCCTGCACTTATCCGAGGCGACTTTAAAACGCCTGCGGCTAACCGAGAACGTACGACCTACGATATTGATAAGATTGCCGATGACCACTACAAAGGCGCGATTGAATATCGTGTAACGGGGCCTGTGAATAGGCCGTCGAGTTGGCCAAAAGGCTTTCCGATGGGGGCTTCTCCCCAGTAAAAGTCTTGTGGTGTGAACGTTAAGCAACACAAGATATTTGAATTTCTTTGAAAAACCCCACTAAAAGCCTTGACACGGGCTAAAAAAAAGACGAGAATCGCAGTCTTTTCCGACTCTTGCCGTAAAGCAAGAGCGTGGGGTGTTGCTTTGTGCTACGCCCCGTTTGTCGTACGAAAAGAGAAGGAAAAGAGAAAAATTTTTCATCAGCAACTTATCTCCTTTTTAGAGCGGTTTCGTTCTAAATCGGATGGCTTTACCTTATAGGGACACTATGCCCACCATTAATCAGCTTGTTCGCAAGCCCCGTGAGAACACTCACGACAAATCCAAGAGCCCAGCTCTTAAGAATTGCCCGCAAAAACGCGGCGTTTGCACGAAGGTTTACACCACGACACCGAAAAAGCCGAACTCGGCTTTGCGTAAGGTTGCGAAGGTGCGTTTAACCAACGGCTTTGAGGTTATTTCCTACATCGGTGGTGAAGGCCACAACTTGCAGGAACACTCTGTTGTTTTGATCCGTGGCGGTCGTGTCAAGGACTTACCTGGTGTGCGTTATCACATCGTGCGTGGTTCTTTGGATACGCAAGGCGTTCAAGATCGTAAACAGGCCCGCTCTAAGTACGGCGCGAAGCGCCCGAAGAAGGCGTAATTCGCGCGCGGTTTTCACCGTGCGAAATGGCGGCCCAGCCGTAAAAGGGCCGAGTAAGTCGCAACTGCCTTATGTGGTTGCAGCGTTTTTAGACTGAAGACAACGAAAAGAGGAAAAATATGCCCCGTCGTCGCGAAGTACCGAAGCGTGAGATTCTCCCGGATCCAAAATTCGGGAACGTAGAGGTTTCAAAATTTATTAATGTCGTCATGCTTGACGGCAAGAAGGCTGTTGCAGAGCGCATCGTTTATGGTGCCTTGCAACAGATTGAAGAAAAAACTGGCAAGAACCCCATCGAGGTGTTTACAGCTGCCGTCAATAACGTACGCCCGCTCGTCGAAGTTAAGAGCCGTCGTATCGGTGGCGCAAACTACCAGGTTCCTGTCGAAGTACGTCCTGTTCGTCGTACGGCTCTAGCGATGCGCTGGTTGCGTGAATGCGCCAAGGCTCGCTCCGAGAAGTCCATGCCCCAACGTTTGGCTGGTGAACTGTTGGAGGCTTCTGAGGGCCACGGCGCTGCGATGAAGAAGCGTGATGAAGTCCATCGTATGGCTGAAGCCAACAAGGCCTTCTCGCATTTCCGTTTCTAGGCACTGAGAGGAAATAATGGCTCGTACTACACCAATTGCTCAGTACAGAAACATCGGTATTTCTGCGCACATTGACGCAGGTAAGACCACCACGACAGAACGCATCTTGTTCTTCACGGGCGTAAACCATAAGCTCGGCGAAGTGCACGATGGTGCTGCGACGATGGACTGGATGGATCAAGAACAAGAACGCGGTATCACGATTACTTCTGCTGCGACAACGTGCTTCTGGCGCGGTATGGACATGCAGCACAAGCCCTATCGCTTTAACATCATTGACACACCGGGGCACGTCGACTTCACAGTTGAAGTTGAACGCTCGATGCGTGTTTTGGACGGTGCGGTGATGGTTTACTGCGCCGTAGGCGGTGTTCAGCCGCAGTCTGAAACCGTGTGGCGTCAGGCAAATAAGTACGGTGTTCCCCGTATTGCGTTTGTTAACAAGATGGACCGCACAGGCGCTGACTTCTATCGCGTCATCGATCAGATGGAAAAGCGTTTAAAGGGTCACCCCGTTCCTATCGTTTTACCGATTGGCGCTGAGGACACTTTCAAGGGCGTTGTCGACCTCATTCGTATGAAGTCGATTATTTGGGATGAAGCTAGTCTCGGTGTGAAGTTCACATTTGGCGATATTCCTGCCGAATTGATGGACCTCGCAAAGACCTGGCGCGAAAAGCTCGTTGAGAATGCGGCTGAAGCTTCCGAAGAACTGATGAATCTGTATTTGGAAACAGGCGAACTCTCCGAAGAGCAAATCATCCAAGGCATCCGCACACGCACCATCGCTGGCGAAATCCAGCCGATGTTCTGCGGCTCGTCCTTTAAGAACAAGGGCGTGCAGCGCATGCTCGATGGCGTTATCGATTTCTTGCCAAGCCCAGTAGATATTCCGCCGGTTCCTGGCTTTGACCTTGATGATAAGCCCGTGACACGTGAAGCCGACGATAAGGCTCCGTTCTCTGCGTTGGCTTTCAAAATCATGACGGACCCCTATGTCGGACAGTTAACGTTCTTGCGTGTTTACTCTGGCGTCTTAACGTCAGGCGAAACCGTTTTGAATTCCACAAAGGATAAGAAAGAACGCATCGGCCGTTTGTTGCAGATGCACGCCAATGAACGTAAGGAAATTACCGAAGCCGAAGCTGGCGACATTGCCGCCGCTGTGGGCTTGAAGGATGTGACAACGGGCGATACGCTTTGCGATATCGATAAGCCCATCATCCTTGAACGTATGGATTTCCCAGAGCCTGTGATTAGTCAGGCTGTTGAACCGCGCACCAAGGCTGACCAAGAAAAGATGGCCTTGGCTTTACAGCGCTTAGCCAAAGAAGACCCGTCCTTCCGCGTCCGCTCGGATGAGGAATCTGGCCAGACAATTATTTCTGGTATGGGCGAGTTGCATTTGGAAATTCTCGTCGAACGTATGCGCCGTGAATTCGGTGTTGATGCGACAGTGGGTCGTCCGCAGGTTGCGTACCGCGAAACAATCCGCTCCGTTGTCGAGAACGCCGAGTGCAAGTTTGCTAAGCAGTCTGGCGGTCGTGGACAGTACGGTCACGTTGTCTTGAAGCTCGAACCGCTTCCACCTGGAGGTGGCTTCGAATTCGTTGATGCAATTAAAGGTGGCGTTGTTCCTCGTGAATACATCCCCGCTGTTCAAAAGGGTGTTGAGGACACGTTAAAGTCTGGCGTCTTGGCAGGTTACCCTGTCGTTGACGTTAAGGTTACGTTGCACTTTGGTTCGTATCACGAAGTCGACTCGAACGAAAACGCCTTTAAGATGGCTGCCTCCATGGCTTTCAAAGACGGTATGCGTAAAGCATCGCCTGTCTTACTTGAGCCGATTATGAAGGTGACTGTCGAGACTCCTGAGGAAAAGATGGGCGACGTGATGGGCGATCTTTCAAGTCGTCGCGGTATGATCCAAGGGATGGACGATCTTGTGGGCGGTGGCAAAGCCATTCGTTGCGAAGTCCCGCTTGCGGAAATGTTTGGTTATTCAACATCGTTGCGCTCCTTAACACAGGGTCGCGCAACATATGTGATGGAATTCGGTCATTATGCGGAAGCTCCGAAGAATGTTGCCGATGCCGTCATTGAAGAAAAACAGAAGTAATTTTTAACTTTAACAACAGGGGAGGAAAACCCTCTTAGTAAAATGGTTTTCCTCTGTTTATACAAATTTACTAGGAAATAGAAGGACCATAAAATGGCCAAGGAAAAGTACGAACGCACAAAGCCCCACGTTAACGTGGGCACGATCGGTCACG
>CAVAQL010000092.1:0-5601 GCA_963590825.1 Bacteroides caccae
GGCCTACATTTTGTAATTGAGCTTAGAACTCAAAAGGAAGAGGCAGAACTTGAAGCGGTGTTACTTAGTCGCGGAGTGCGTCTTAAGTCCCTTTCTTCTTATTACGTTTCAGGCAGTGCGCCAAGAGAGCATGAATTTCTCTTTTCTTACTCAAATATTGATTTAAAGCTACTGCCTGAGGCGTTGCGAATCATCGCTGAGGAACTCTAAAAAAGCCTAAAAACTAAAAGGATGTCCGTAGCTTCATTGAATTTGTAAAGAGAGTTTCAAAAAAAGATGCATTTAGCTTAAACGCTTTTACTTTGCTCGTGTAGAATGTGCGACCGTCACGCGTAGCCCGGGTGACGAAATAGGTAGACGTAGCGGACTTAAAATCCGCAGCTTAACAAGCATATGGGTTCGATTCCCATCCCGGGCACCACAAGACATCAATTTAAAAATCAAAGAAGTTGTTGCTCTATGCCCTGTTTTATCAGGGCTTTTTGTTAGCCCCACTTTTTAGCCTATTTATCTCACTGTTTACTCAAACCTCTAACATCAGACAAGGGATGGGTAGGCTCGCTTCGTTCGCGAGGCGTGTCGTGAGGTATGTAGGAGGTTGCTCAATCCCGTTCTTGCCCAGAGGCCTGCAGACCACTCTGTAATGAATTTACGTGGGCCCATGGATAGTTGGTGTTTTCAAAGCACTCATGAAGAAACCCAAGTTGGCCGCTTGGGTTTCGAAGGACGAGGAAATGACACTCTCAGTAACATTTCTCTCTTTCAAAATACTAGTGAACTTTTCGCTGGATAAAACTTTTGCCTGTGGCTATTCGCCGCAAGCCTTACCTTTTCCCTCACCTTTTCCCCTCAGATGCTATCGCTTTCGATAGAATTTCAAAAATTTCTTACGAGATACGCAACACCAATGTTTAAACGAAAGTTGATTGCTTTTTCTGTCCTTCTTTCTTTGGCTTCTGCTACAAGCTTTGCGCAGGCTGTGACGCTTGATTTTTCAGAGGCCAGAGCCCTTGCGCACGAAAGAAGTGACACCGTGAAGATGAGCGCTTCTGAAAGAGCGCATCGCGAGCACGAAGCTGAAAGTTATAAGAGCCTACATGGCCCCAAAGTTACGGCAGAATTTCGTCACCTCTGGGGACAAAAAGAAGTGGATTTAGGAACAAAACAAATCCCTCTTGGAGCGCTTGGCTCTTTATCTGTTCCATTGACATTCTCTCAGGACTTGTATGGTCCTCGTCTAATTGGAAGCGTTGAACTACCGATTTACACGGGTGGCGCCATTAGTGCAAAGATTGCCGCTGCGCAAGCATCAGCCGCGGAAGCCTTGGAGGATGAAAGCGCTACACGCAATCAACTTGACGTGATGCTGACACAAAAATACTTTGGCGTTCAGTTGGCGAGGTCTGTGGAAAACCTCAGGCGCTCTATGCTTAGTCAACAAGACGAAGAAGTGCATCGCGCTAAACGGTTATCTGAAACAGGATCGATTAGTCGCTTGGAAAATATGGCCGTAGGCGTTAATCGCGATAAGGCGGCCCGCGAACTTATCGCTAGTGAAACCGACACCCGTATTGCTGAAAGTGAGTTAAAACGCCTTTTACGAGAAGATTCTCTCGGGAAACTCGCTACTCCCCTTTTCGTCATCGCTGGGTCCATTGGGACAATTCAGCAGTGGCAAACAAAGGCTGCGTTAGGTAACCCAGTACTTCGCGCTGTAAGAGCGAAACGTACGCAGGCTGAAGCTGGATTAAAGGCCGCGAAAGCCGCTTGGGCGCCTCAGGTCTATGCCTTTGCTCAAGGCAATGCGATTAAGCACTATCTTTCGATGACGGAACCCGATTGGGTCGCTGGAATTGGCGTCAAAATCACGCTTTGGGATAACAAAGACCGTAGCGAAAGTATGGCTGCGGCTCGGGCTCTCGTGAATAAAGCAAGTTCTGGTATTCAAGAAGCCCAAAACCAGATTGAGCAAGCCGTAGAGACGGCCTACCTCAGAACGTTACAAACACAAGATCAGTATCAATTAACGCTTTCTACTCTTGAGACAGCACGCGAAAACCTGCGACTTCGTAAAAGAGCCTTCGAAGAAGGCTTATGCACAGCGACTGAATTAAATGAAGCTCGCACACAACTTTTGGGCGCAGAAATCGCGCGGCGCGTCTCGGCCTATCAATTTGTTGTTTCTTGGGCTAGTTTAAATGCCGTTTGCGGAAGCCCCGATGAATTTTTGGCTTCCCTTAGTCGCAAAGATAATTTCGTTGAGAATTAATTATGAGTTTGACTCCACGTCTTAAAAAAATACTTTTGGCTGTACTTTTTATCGCCATTGCCTTTGTGCTTTACGGTCTTTGGATTGCAGCGCACCCAACTTTGCCTCCCTTTCAGGGACAAATGGAAGCCCGTGTTATTAATGTTTCAGCCAAGATTTCGGGGCGAATTGAGAAGGTTCTTGTGCATGAAGGCGATACGGTTAAAGCCGATGATGTTCTCCTAGAAATTGCAACTCCTGAAATTAACGCTAAGCTCGGACAAGTCAAGGCACAAAGTGAGGCGGCGCAAGCAAAGTCTCGTTTAGTTAATGAAGGCGCTCGTAGCGAACAAATTCAAGCGGCTAAGGCGCAATACAAGAGAGCCAAAGCGCAAGCGACATTAGCCAAAAAGAGTTTTGCGCGTGTTAACTCCCTATTTAAAGAAGGGCTCGTTTCAGCACAAAAGCACGATGAAGCGCGAGCCGCATTCGATAACGCAACCAATGCTGAACTTGCCGCGAAAAGCCAGTACGACATGGCTGTAACGGGCTCTCGCTCCGATGAAAAAGTTGCCGCAGCCGCTCTTGCTAGCCAAGCGAAAGAAGGTGTTGCAGAGGTGCAGAGCTTAGCCAATGAAGCAAAAGTTCGTGCCCCGAGAGCAGGCGAGGTTTCCCGCATTGTTCTTGAAGCTGGCGAAGTCACGGGTGCAGGTTTCCCACTTGTGACATTAATTGATTTAAACGATCAATGGGCGATTTTTAATATTCGCGAAGATGAGATGCAGCAGATCAAGATGGGAGGAAAATTGAGTGCCACAATTCCTGCCCTCTCCGATAAAGCAGTGCAATTTCAGATTTACTACATCAGCCCTCGCGCAGACTACGCCACGTGGCGCTCGACAAAACAATCAAGTGGCTACGATATGCGCACCTTTGAAGTAAGAGCTCGTCCTGTGGACGCCGTTGAAGGGTTGCGCCCTGGAATGAGCGTTCTTGTTAAGCGCTAGACTAAATTTTTAAGCGATGCTCAAGCTTTCAGAAATCCGTCAAGCAGCCCGAACTGAGCTTCGGGAAGTGCTTGCTTGTCCCTCGCTTATTTTCACGGGAATCCTCTGGCCGCTTTTTCTCATCGGCGTCTTGATTTCGATTTTCGCTAGCGGATTGATGAGGTCTTTGCCTGTTGCCGTCATTGACTTAGATCGCACGACGATTAGCCGAGAAATCGTCCTGACGCTTGAAAGCCTACCTAGCGTTAAAGTCGAGCGTTTTGAAACCGATCAAGAAGCGCTTCGTGCGATGCGAGCCGGTAAGGTTTACGCCAGTATCCATATCCCCTACGCTTGGAGCTCTCACTTAGTGTCGCGCACTGGCGAAAGTGCGATTGAATTAAGTTTTGCCAAAAGCTATTACGCCATTGCAACAACGTTAGAAGTTGATATCAAGTCAGCGCTTAATGCAAAGTTTCAGGAAATTATGAAGCCCTACCTAAGCGGCACAGGAGGTAGCTTAAAAGGAAGCGATGCGGCTTTTCATACAGTCGAAGCCGATATCTTTGTTCCTGGAAACCCAACCTATAACTACTCGCCATTTTTGCTGAGCTCCCTGATTCCTTGCGTTTTTGCGTTAAGCGTGATTTTGACGATGGTAGGCGTCTACGCGCGCGAGTGGCGGGAGAAACGGTGTAAGACCTTTTTTGAGAAAGAAGCCTCAATCGTAGGAAAACTACTCGGTAAGAGCCTACCCTGGATGGCGTTCTATAGTTTTGCCGCATTGGCCTATGTTGCTTGGTTTGCAGGATTTATGGGCTATACGCCAGTCGGGAGCACCCTAGTTTGGGCAGCCGGGGCTCTCTTGCTGATTTTTTCGATGGCTTCTTTTGCGCTAGCTTTCGTTGCTTGCTCTCCGCACTGGATTATTGCAATGTCCGTGGCAATTGGCTTTTGTGCGCCAATTCTTCCTTTCACGGGCTTCTCTTATCCCTTGGACTCGATGGACTTGGCGGCCAATATCTTTGCCTTAATTCTTCCCTTGACGTGGTTTTTGCGCATTGAATCCTGCGAGTGGGTTTTAGGCTCTCCCCTATCACACTCCTTGTGGCTTTTAGCCGTCCAATCGCTTTTTGTTTTAATTCCCCTTGCCGTTGGCCTTTATGTTTTTCCCAAGAGAGTTCACGGTTGGATAAAAAAGGAAGCGATCAACGTAAAAAGCGCAGAAAAACCAGCGCCAAATGGACTCATTGCACAAATTTTCGAAGGCGTGCGTCGCGGTATCTTCTCAGCGCAGACCTGCATTATCTTTATTTTTGCGATTGCTTTTTATTGCTGCTTTTACGCTTGGCCCTATATGCATCAAAGCGTCACAGGAATCGCTACGGCAATCACCGATTTAGATCGAACGAGCACATCGCGTGATTTAATCAATCAATTCAAGAGCCATCCGACTTTAAAAGTCGAAGCCATTGACGCAGACCCCGCAAAATCCTTTGATTTATATCGTCGAGAGGACGTGAGTGCCGTAATCGAAATTCCCGTTGATTTTGAAAAGAATGTCTTAGCCGGCAAACATGTCACATTGGCGGTCACCGTAAACGGGTTTTACACGGTAAAGGCTCGTGCTGTTCAAGCCGCTGTTTTGGCCGTGACAATGCATGAAGCCAAAGTTCCCATGGCGATGAATTTAAATCGTTCGGGAACGCCAACTTCTCGGATTCAGGCTCTCTCAAAGCCTCCCGTGAGCCTTGTCGATCAAAATCTTTTTAATTCGATTTCTGGGTACGCTAGTTACACTGTCCCAGTCGTAGGCCCCGTTATCTTGCAGGCTGTTTTATTTATGTGCGTAGGGATGACGCTTGGCGGCTGGTTAGTGAATACCCCAATTGATGCCTTTACAAGAAGACTCTTAACAAAGCGGCGTGATTTCGTATTGACGCTTACGGGCTTTGTTCTTTTTGGGCTTGTTTGGTTTTGTTACGCAGAGGGCCTTGTTTTCTCGCTCTTTGATTTTCCGACGATGCAAAATTTCGCAGGAACCCTTGGCATCATGATTTTGATGCTTGTTGCCGTTGTCTCTTTAGCAACAGTGGTGACGCTTCTTTTGGGTTCGAACGCTTACATTGCACAATGCTTAGTTCTTATTTCGGCTCCGGCTGTTTTCTTATCGGGTGCGATTTATCCGATTACGGGCTTTGGGCCATTAGCGCTCTTTTCTCGAATTTTCTTACCAACGAGCCCCGGGGTGGAAGCGATGATTGCCGTAAGCCAAAATGGTGCTGCGCTTGGAGACGTTTTCGGAGCGCTTGTTTTACTTACAGTGCAGGCGATTGGATATCTTCTTTTAGCCGATTACCTAAGGCG
>CAVAQL010000093.1:0-690 GCA_963590825.1 Bacteroides caccae
CGCCACTGCTTTTTCACATCGGCTTTTTGCAAACGCTCGATAGCGACTACGAAGATAAGCCCACCGAAAAAATTCGGCAGCTTGTTTCCTTTATCGTCGAAAACTCACAGCCCGTGTATCTTGAGTCTGAAAAGAGACCCGAGGCCCCGACAAAGACTTCCAACGCGCTTTATGGCTATGGCGTACCAGAAGGGGCTTTGAATTTTGATCGCTCAGCTCTTTTTTATGCCAAAGGCATCGAAGAGAATTACTCCAACGCATTTTGGAATATTCCCTCTGTTTATCCGATTTTCCACGGTGGCTCTCCCGTGAGTTTTTATCTGACAGGCGCCTCCGAGGAGACCGATCACGACTGTGGCGCACTTGACATAGCCGCCTTTTCTGATGCGATTGGTCCTGCTCGAAAATTCCGAGCATTCGACCCACTGTGGCCCCTTTTGAAAAAGAGTTATCGGACAAATGTTCGCTATCAAGGAACGCTCTATGGCTTTGCGCATTCAGCTAAGTTTGGTGCAAGCCCTTATGAGACGATGCCAAAAGATGCCCTCGAATACGTTCAGGAAATCCGCAAACAGCATGCTGAAATTGAAAACATCGTCGGTATTACAGCCGAAAATGAAGAACAAGCGCTCTATCGCATCGATTCAACGGTTCGTTCTATCGAACGCAATTACACAGAAGTGTTTTCTG
>CAVAQL010000093.1:700-5598 GCA_963590825.1 Bacteroides caccae
CTTTTTATTCCTGAGATGCTCTTAAAAAGGCAACACTTTTCTGTTGGTAGTCGCGTGAATTCTCTTTTTGAACTCACGGTTTTAGTACAAGATTCGGTTATCTCTTCAAAGGCCACTCTCAATTGACGCGCATGAAGGCTATTTCCATTTTGGCAAGTTGCGCTGCTTACTTAATTAGTAGCGCAACCTACGCGATTGAAAGCCGTTTAACGAGTGCAGCGAGCCTTTTCCCTTTTAGCCAAGAAAGAGCTCAGACTCTTAGCTACATAGAATCCTCCACGGAAGGCGCAACGCTTCTTGAGCGTCTTGCCTCCGAGAGTTTTCATAACGAAGTGCTTCAAAGAGAAAAAGAAATCCAAGCGCTTCCCAAAAAAGAAAGTGACGCGCTCTCGGAATTCCGACGCCTTTTATTAACTGAAGGCTTTGAAGCTTTTGACCTTATTTCCAGTCAATCAACGCCGCGCTTTGAGAAAAAACTGAATCACTCAATCTGTGTAGTGCTTCAAAGTAAGCATCCAGCAAAAAGGAAAATTAAGCCCGTACTCCTCACAACAAAACTAAGTGACGCAAGGACAACGGCAGCCGCCTTCGGGCTAGCAAAACTTTTACAGGCCTTTCACATTGAAACAGAAAAAGGGCTTTGGGTCTGTGCGCAAACTGAGCCCACGGCCCGCTCAACAAAAGAGTTACTCGGGAAAAATCCTGCGCGCTCACCCTTTGCTTCACGCCTTGTGCTCGAAGGCGAAAGCAATAAAGCTTACGTGAACTTTCTTGGTAAAGAAACCACAGAATTCGTTATTCGCGATAGGGCTTGGAGTTGGTTAAAAAAAGATACCAATGCCGCAAGTGATGCGAGTCTCAAAATCACGCAAGCGCTACAGAGCTTGCGTCACAGTTGGGAAAACGACAAGCAAACTCCGTGGGCAAAAACCACCGTGAGTCCCATTTCCTGCGAAAAATCCTACCTCTCTTCGGTTCGCAACACGTGCCGCTTTTCTGTCACAGTAACTTCGCGCAGCAGAGCCGCCCTTTCTGAAAGAAATGAGGCTCTTGTCACGAGAGCACTCAAAGGATTGAAGCGCTTTAATCAATCGATTCCTTCAGCGAAAGGAAAAGCCACTGTCACGCTTCTTTTACCAAAAAATAACGGACAGCTTCCCTTCGCTGGAAATCCCGATAGCCTTTCAATCTTAAGCGACTGGACTGTCGCACTCGGGCCAGATGGACCCAAAGATAGCTTTGTTAGTACGCGCTTTATCGACTCGGAATTCGCAGGCTTTGAAGCCAATCACATTCCAACCGTGCTCTTTTCTATTGCCCATAAGGAACGCTCCGAAGAAACTCGTCTTCTTAGCGTCTTAGCCAAAACTCTTCTTTTGCATCTTGACGCACAGGTGCAATAGTCGCACAAGCTAAACAACTCGACCTGCGAGAAGCCCGAGTAAGTGCTTGCAGAATTCGGGGTTCGCGTCACTGACAGCGTGTTTACTTTGCGCTCTCTCAAGATAGACGCTTCCGTCCTTAGAGATCACAAATTCCACAGCGCTTCTTCCTGATTGAAGTCCCAAGTGATCGCGAATTTCTTTTGGAATTGTGACCTGCCCTTTAATTGTTAGTTGGTTGCTCATCGCAATGCTCCTCTTTAGCCGGTTCTGCGCGTAACGCGTGTTACGTTCAAGGTCGGCAATTTCGGTTAAATCCACCAAGAGCGAAAAAATTTCCCGCTCCATAAAAAAACACCTGACGTCCATTTCGATCAGGTGTTCATCTTTCCCCGTACTGCATTATCTTCGAACTTCGAAGATCTCATCGGTCCTTTTCTCTAGACCATCCACCTTGCCCGGGGAGGGTAGGTTGGCTTGGGTTACCCCAACTCGAAATGTTGCCTGTATTTTAGCAGGCAACCCTCGAGTTTTCCACGGTTTCCAAGAAAATCGGCGTGTTTTAAGCTTTTTGGGGCGTTAACTTTTCTAGTCCCCCCATATAAGGACGTAAGACCTCGGGAACTGTCACAGAGCCATCGGCGTTCTGGTAATTCTCGAGAATTGCCACAAGTGTACGACCCACGGCAAGACCAGAACCGTTTAAGGTATGCACGTAGTGTGTCTTACCTTGTGCGTCCTTGTAGCGTGTACCCATACGACGCGCCTGGAAGGCTTCGCAGTTCGAACAGGAACTAATTTCACGATAGGTGTTTTGTGCCGGAAGCCAAACTTCCAAGTCATAGGTTTTTGCCGAACCAAAACCCATATCACCCGTGCAAAGCAGTACCACACGATACGGCAAGCCTAAGCGTTGCAAAATCATCTCTGCGTTCTGCGTCATGTGCTCCAAATGTAGGTAGCTGTTGTGCTCTGGAGCAATACGCACCATCTCGACCTTATCGAACTGATGTTGACGAATCATGCCACGCGTATCGCGACCATAGGCTCCCGCTTCAGATCGAAAGCACGGCGTATGCGCTGTCACCTTAATCGGAAGGTCCGACTCTTTGAGCATCATGCCTGAAACGGAATTCGTCAGAGGCACCTCTGCTGTTGGAATCAGATAAAGCGGATCGCCTTTTCCTTCTTGCCCACCCTTTTTCGCAGCAAAAAGATCTTCTTCAAATTTCGGCAGTTGACCTGTACCGCGCATCGTATCGGCTGTCACAATGTAGGGCGTGTAGCACTCGGTGTAGCCATTGACTTGCGTATGGGTATCGAGCATAAATTGCGCAATCGCACGATGTAGGCGAGCGACTTGCCCTTTCATAAAGCAAAAACGTGCGCCAGAAAGCTTCGCGGCCACATCAAAATCAAGGCCTAGAGGTGCTCCAACATCAACATGATCCTTGATGGGGAAGTCAAACTTTCTCGGTTCTCCCCAACGACGTTGCTCAACGTTATCTCGTTCGTCGCGCCCCACAGGAACGGAAGGATCCGGTAAATTCGGGATACGCATCATCAAATCAGTTAAACGTGTGCGCACGTCAGAAAGTTCGGCCTCGAGCTTAGCGAGTTGCTCTGGAATCGCGGCGGCTTTTTGCATCAGTTCTGTTGCATCTTCACCGGCCTTCTTCGCCTGTCCAATTTTCTTCGATAAGCTATTGCGCTCGGCTTGCAAGACTTCAGTCTTTGTTTGCACGGCTTTGCGCTCATCTTCGAGTGCATTGAATTCTTTTTCTGGGAACTCGAAAGAACGGCTCGCCAAACGAGCGATAACTTCAGGCAAATTCTTTCGCAGTAAATTGATATCGAGCATTCTGTTTATTCTCCAAAATTGGGTTTTAAAGGCAAACGCTACGGCTAGCGATTGCTCAGCCTCTGGCTGAAAACCAAATTCCGTTATTTTCGTCTCTTTGGCGAGTAACTGCAAATCAAAACAAGGCCGTTTCGAAAAAAAAGAAAGGCTTTCGTTTGTTATTTTTTCGACGTGGCTCGTGCCCTTTTCATCCAAGGCGCGAAGGTGCGCGAGTTTTTCAGCAATTTTGATTTCGAGCCCTCGGTTCGTTGGCTCATACCAACGCATCGCTTCAAGTCCTTCGGGTAGATAGGTTTCCCCTGCGGCGTACGCGCCTTCTTCATCGTGTGCGTAGCGATACCCCTTGTGGTAACCCAATTGCTTCATCAATTTTGTCGGGGCATTTCTTAAGTGCATCGGAACTGGTCGTGTTCCGTCTTCTCTGACGAAGGCTTGCGCTGCATTAAAGGCCGTATAAACGGCATTACTCTTTGGAGCCACCGCTAAATAGACAACGGCTTGCGCAATTGCTAGTTCCCCTTCAGGACTCCCGAGTCTTTCATAGGCCTCAGCCGCATTAAGCGCGAGTTCCGTAGCGCGGGGATCGGCTAGAGAAATATCTTCAATTGCCATGCGGATAACGCGCCTTGCGACATAGCGAGGATCGCACCCGCCATCGAGCATCCGGATAAGCCAATACAAAGCGGCATCGGGATTTGATCCGCGCACACTCTTATGCAGAGCGCTAATTTGATCGTAGAAGTTTTCTCCTCCCTTATCAAAACGCCGTAATGTCGCAGGAAGCGTCTTTCTTAAAAAATCCGCTGTAAGCGTCTTAATCGACCGGTCGCGAGCCATGCCACTTGCAACATCAAGCGCGTTGAGCAATCGTCTGGCATCGCCATCGGCTAAATCAATCAAAATCTCACGTGCTTTTTCATCGACTGTGACAAATGTGACTTCGGATTTAAGCGCTCGATTGAGTAACTCAGAGAGCTCATCGTGCGATAAGCTTTCAAGCACATAAACGGCAGACCGACTTAAAAGAGCGGAATTGACTTCAAAAGAAGGATTCTCTGTTGTTGCCCCAACAAAAATAAAGAGACCACTTTCAACGTGAGGTAAGAAGGCGTCTTGTTGGCTTTTATTAAAGCGATGAACCTCGTCGACAAAAACAAGCGTTGGTTTCCCCGTGTTAGCCATATGCAATTTCGCAAGGTCAACAGCCTCACGAATTTCCTTTACGCCACTTAATACGGCAGAAATCGCAACAAAAGGAATCCCAAAGGCATTGGCCATAAGGCGAGCAAGCGTTGTCTTGCCAACTCCAGGAGGTCCCCAAAGAATCATTGAGTGAGGGCGCTTTGTTTCAAAGGCAACACGCAAGGGCTGCCCAGGAGCGAGAAGCTTTTTTTGGCCGATGACTTCATCGATGGTTTTGGGTCTCATGCGATCGGGTAGAGGACGCATCGATTCATCGCGCTTAGTAGCGGCGACTTGATTCGAACTTACGTTTTGCGTTAAATCAGCACCAAATAAATCGTCAATCATCGAAATCGAAACCTTAAAAAAATTTGGATGGATTTTAACAATCCATAAGAAAACTCGTGCCGTTTTAACGAAGCCAAAAATGAAAAACCCCCGAACTCTTTGCTAAGAGGACGGGGGTAAAAGGA
>CAVAQL010000094.1:0-5400 GCA_963590825.1 Bacteroides caccae
CACTGGGTGCGCTCTTTGCGATGAATGTGTGGCATTGGACTTTTGGTCAGGCTTTGGTCTTTGGCTTGTGCTTGTCGTGTGCATCAACGGTCGTTCTTTTAAAAGCTTTGGAACTGCACGGCCACTTAAAGACAGTTGATGGTCAGATTTCTGTCGGCTGGCTTGTTGTCGAAGATATCGCAACCGTCATCATTCTTGTGTTACTTCCTCCTGTTGCCCAAATTATCGCTGGAGGTGCAGGTGGCTCTGCGATGAGCGCAACAGAGATTCTTTGGATCGTTGCCTCAACTTTGTTGCGTGTTGTTGCATTTGTTGCCTTGATGCTTATTGTTGGACAAAAGTTCATTCCGTGGGCGTTACTACAGGTTGCAAAGACGGGTTCTCGAGAACTCTTTACGCTTTCGATTTTGGCCTGCGCCATCGGTGTGGCTTTCGGAGCGGCTCTCGTTTTTGATGTGAGCTTTGCATTAGGAGCATTCTTTGCTGGCATGGTGATGCAAGAAAGTAAATTCGCGCACCGTGCCGCCAAAGATTCGATGCCTCTACAGGATGCGTTCTCTGTGCTCTTTTTCGTTGGCGTTGGCATGATGCTCGATTGGCATGTGTTGCTCACTGATCCCGTGGCAATCCTTTGCATGCTCGGCATTATTATCTTCGGTAAGGGTATTACAGCGTTTTGTTTGGTTCACGCACTAAAGTACCCACTTCACACGTCGCTTACCGTTTCGGCTGCCTTAGCGCAGATTGGTGAATTCTCCTACATCCTCGCTGCTCAAGGCATCGCGCTTAAGATGGTTGATACCCATTTGATGAGCATGATTGTTGCCGCGTCGATTTTCTCGATTGCTCTAAATCCCTTTGTCTTCAAAGCAATCCCGACTGTTCGCAAGTACCTATTGCGTTACTTTGCTTGGGCAAGGGCGGCGGCGATGATTACAGATCGCTATTCCGAATTGCCGCAAGAAACCGATCGTCGCTTTCTTTCTGGACAAACCGTGCTTGTCGGGAGTTGCGCTGTAAACGATGAACTCGCAACGACGCTCTCGGAAAATCACGTCCCATTTGTAAGTATTGTGGAAAATGCCGAGCAAGCCGAAGCGATGCGCCAAAAGAAACTCGCTGTCATCACAGGGGATGCCGCTGATCCCATGGTTTTGGTGCAAGCGCATATCTTTACAGCTTCGATGTTGGTGATTTCTGGCGTTGATGCTGTTTCTGCACCAAAAATTGCAGAAAGCGCCAAGCAATTGAATCCATCGCTTAAAATTCTTATTCGAGCCGAACAAACGGCCTTCACGGAGCATTTGGCTGACAGTAAAGTTGCCGAAGTGCTCTTTGATTCGCAAGCTGTTAGCGATTCGCTTTATCACCATATTCTTGCGCACTACGCTCATGAAACAGGCGAAGATGAGGATGACGAGAGCGAAAATAGTTAAAAGAATTAAAAAGCCAAATTAGGGAGAATGAGAAATGGGTTGGAGCATCACAACTTGGTGGATTATTGCCGCAGTCGTTCTTGGGCTCTCTGAACTTCTAGTTGGAACGTTTTATCTCTTACTCTTAGGCGTTGGCGCCTTGTGCGGTGCGCTCGTGAGTCTGGCGGGGTTTTCTCTAGATATCCAGTGCTTTGTTGCAGCTGTTGTGATTCTTGTAGGCGGCATTGCTTTAGCGCGGTATCACGCCAAGGCCAAGAGGAAGAGCCAAAATGCCGAAGTCGATAACTTGGATATTGGGCAAACGGTCACAGTGAAAAAGTGGAGTGAAGACCATACGGCAACAGTAAGCTACAGGGGAGCTGCTTGGCAGGCTGTTGCCAAGGATGGTGCGAAATTGGAACCTGGCGTCTTTGTGATTGTCGAAGTGCGTGGTTCAAAACTTGTTGTGGCGCCAAAAGAAAACGCCAAATCATAAATTTAGGGAGGCTACATAGCCATGAGCGGTTTACTTACAGTATCGTTAATTTTATTGGTTGCTGCCGCAGTCTTTGCCTTCCAAGGCGTTGCCGTCGTCCCGCAGCAAAATGCTTGGGTTGTTGAGCGTTTAGGAAAATTCCACGCTGTGCTAAATCCAGGACTTAATTTCATTATCCCGTTTATCGATCGTATTGCTTACAAACATAGCTTAAAAGAAGTGCCGCTTGATACGCCAAGTCAAGTGTGCATTACAAAAGACAATACGCAGTTAACCGTCGATGGTGTCTTGTATTTCCAAGTGACAGATCCGCAACGCGCTAGCTACGGTACGAGCAATTACATTGTCGCCATCACGCAGCTTGCGCAAACAACGCTTCGTAGCGTCGTCGGTCGTATGGAACTCGATAAGACCTTTGAAGAGCGTGACGTAATTAACCACGATGTGGTTTCCGCCATTGATGAGGCCGCTCTTAACTGGGGCGTGAAGGTGCTTCGTTATGAGATTAAAGACTTAACGCCGCCGGCGGTGATTTTGCAAGCAATGCAGCGTCAGATTACTGCAGAGCGCGAAAAGCGCGCTGTCGTCGCTGCCTCTGAAGGCCGTAAGATTGAGCAGATTAACTTAGCTACAGGCGCACGAGAAGCCGCGATTGCCAAATCAGAAGGCGAGAAGCAAGCGCAAATTAACCAAGCCGAAGGTCAAGCTTCCGCGACGCTTTCCATTGCGACTGCCACGGCTGAAGCCCTTCGTCGTGTGGCTGAAGCGACAAATGCACCAGGCGGCATGAATGCTGTGAATTTACAGGTGGCTGAAAAGTACGTCGAAGCTTTTGCCAATATGGCTAAGGAAGGAAATACCTTAGTAGTTCCCGCCAATCTCGGGGATTTAGCAACGCTCATTAGTTCTGCGATGGGCATTGTGAAGGCCAATTCACAAGCAGACTCTGCGACAAAGGCAATTGCCTCGAAAAAGAGCGAAACGAAGTAAAGAGATGATTTATGGCAGAAGTTGAAAAGACAGTTAAGCACGATTTATCGGACGCTCACGTTGTCTATCAAATGTGCTTTGAGTTTCTTGAACTTCAAGTCGATGTGGCAGACCGCGTCGCGCGAGGCACGCTCTCCGAAAAGGACGCTCAACTGCGTGTTGCGGACACTTTGCAGTGGATGGCGTGGACCTTAGGAGGAGAAAATCCGGATTTCACGCCAAAGCGTGGGTGGTCAGGAGCGCCTTTAGGGCGGCACTTACGCTGCGTTTTTGCCAAAGACTTAATTGGTCTTGATGAAAAAACGCAAGAGACTTTCAAAGACGATGAATCGATTATCGTCTATGCGATGTGCCGTTTCTCAAGTGATGTGCAAGATCTTCTGTGTCGCTTTTTAGGGCACGGCGTAGAGATGGCAGAAAAAGACGCTCGCGCCTATCACGACCTTTGTGTGCGTTGGACTAAGATTCTCACCAACGACGACAAGGTCACACCATAAAAGGGACTCGCGAGATGCCATGCGCTCGATCAAATTCTCGATGCGGCTGCGACTTTTCCACAAGAGAACCAGGTAAACCCAACCTCTCTTCGATTGAGGTTGTAAGCGACATCTTCTATCAGGCGGCACGAAAGAGCGCGAATCGCCTCTTTTCGCTTGACGCTGGAGAGATCAGCCCCGAGGAATTTACCCGCGAGCAAGGCAGACTCACCGATTGGATTGGCATTACGTTTTCCGGTGGAAACGTCCACTACGCAAGCTCAGAGGATTGGAATCCGAGGGGGCTTGCTCAGTATTCGTTAAGCGTCATTTCAGAAGAAATCGCTGAAGCGGGATTTAAACCCGAAGACGATACAGAAGTGATTTTTGCGCTTTCTCGTCTTTACAGTAAAGAGCTTGAAAAAGCCTTAGAACGGCACGTCGCCAAAGGAGAAGACGCACGAAGTTTTCCTTTGAGCGAAGCCTCTATTGGATTGGTTAATTGGTGGTCACGCCTAATGACAGGCGCACCTGTAGAAGCGTTAGTTAGTCACTGAAAGAAGTTTCTTTTTTTGAGGAACGATTATGGAATTCTTTACGTATCACAACCCCACAGAATTGCTTTTTGGTAAAGGCGCAGAGCTTCGTATCCCTGAGGCGCTTGTGAAAAAGTATCACGCGAAAAAGGCACTTGTGGTTTATGGCAAGGGCTCTGCAAAACGCTCGGGGCTTTTAGATCGTGTGCTAGCAAGCGCAAAAGAAGCAGGTCTTGAAACAATCGAAAAAGGTGGCGTTCAAGCCAATCCGACGATTGAATTTGTCCGTGAGGCTTTGGCTCTCGCGAAAGAAGAAAAGGTCGATTCCGTGATTGCTGTCGGTGGCGGTAGCGTCATCGATACGGCAAAGACCGTGGCGGCTGCCTTTCACTACGAAGGAGAGCCTTGGGATTACTTTGAAGGGAAAGTGACGCCTAACGAAACAATCCTGCCACTTGGTGTTGTGCTTACGCTTCCTGCAGCAGGATCCGAGCAAAGTAAACGCGCCGTCATCACCAATGGCGATAAGAAAATCGGCATGGGTAACGACTTCCTGCGCCCAAAGGTCTCTGCGATTAATCCAGAACTCTTTTTTACGTTACCTCTTGAACAGATTGCCGCTGGCGTCTTTGACATGATGAGCCACATCATGGAGCGCTACTTCACAAAGACGCAGAATGTGGAATTCACATCAACGGAAGCCGAAGGTGCTTTGCGCGTTATTATGCAAAACGCGCTTTTATTAAAAGACAATCCCAAAAACTACGCGGCTTGGGCTGAAGTGGCGTTAGCAGGAACCTTTGCGCACTGTGGGTTCTTTGGTTTAGGCCACGAAGAAGATTGGGCCTGTCACGGCATGGAACATGCCTTATCCGGGTGGGAGCCGAAGATTACGCACGGCGCGGGACTGGCGATTTTGACGCCAGCTTGGATGCGCTACGTGTGGCCTGAATATCCCGAACGTTTTGTTCGCTTCGCCACAAATGTGATGGGCGTTAGCCCCATGCCAACAGAAGAAGCAACAGTGAAGCTTGCGATTGCCAAACTCTGTGGCTTTATCCAAGAGATGGGACTTCCTTCGCATATTCACGATGTGACATCTGAAAAGCCCGATTGCGAGTTCTTGGCCAAACTCTCTTATGGAAAAGGCCATTTGGGAGGCTTTAAGAAATTAACGCCCGAGGATGCCGCTCACATTTTTGAAGCGGTTCTCTAAGGAGCTCTCCCCATGCAAGAAGAGAAGAAATTGATCTTTTCTCAAGAGACCTTGGATACGTATTTCGAGGCCTCTTTGATGCGTGGGATTGGGCTAAAAAAACTTAGCGAAAAAAAAGAAAAGTACGCTTCCGTTGTTGTCTTCACTCTTTTTTATCTCAAGCGATTTTTCAGTAATAAAAAGCCGACGCGCGATGATTTGATTCACGCACTCGATATCTTTCTTACAGGGGAGGGGTGCTGGTTAGAAGATAGTCCTGAAAATCTTCTTG
>CAVAQL010000095.1:0-3525 GCA_963590825.1 Bacteroides caccae
AGAGCAATTGAGAAGTTCTCCGAAGTGTTTCCCTGCAATAAGCGACTTATCCTTACGCTTGAAGAAAACAACACAATTCCGTCAAAAGTAGGAAAGATTGAAGTTCGCCCTCTTTTCAAGTGGCTCCTGTCGCAATAATGCGCCATCGGGAGATTCTCCTTTTGGTCAATTGCCTTTTTAAGCGATTCCGTGGCATAGTCCCCTCTCTATTTAGTGCCAAAACGCTTTCCTCTTTTGCAGCAAAGATTTCAAGCTTTTCTCGGAGTTCTAAGTTATGCTCAGTGATATCGAAATTGCCCAATCCGTCAAACTCAAAAAGATTGATGACCTCGCTCACGAATGGGGTCTTGCTGATGACGAATTCGAACCTTACGGACGAGATAAGGCCAAGGTCACACTGCATAAAGACCGCAAAGCAAACGGCAAACTCGTTTTAGTCACAGCAACCTCAGGGATGCCTGCGGGCTCTGGGAAAACCACCACCTCGATTGCCTTGGCTCAAGGCTTAAATCAACTTGGCACAAAGGCCGTTTTAGCGCTTCGTGAACCCTCGTTAGGACCGGTTTTCGGGATGAAGGGGGGTGCTGCAGGCGGAGGCTACTCGCAAGTGCTTCCCATGGAGTCAATTAACCTACACTTCACGGGCGACTTTCATGCAATTTCGTCAGCCAACAACCTATTGGCCGCTTTAATTGATGCGGCCCGTTACTTTGGTCAAGTCGACCTAAAGGAAGTCACGTGGAAGCGTGTCGTTGATTTAAACGATCGGCAGCTGCGCTTTATCGTCACCGGTCTCGGGGGACCCGTCAATGGCATCCCGACTGAAACCGGTTTTGACATCACTGTGGCTAGTGAATTGATGGCTGTTTTGTGTTTGGCCAATGATGAAGCCGATTTACGACGCCGCATTGACGCTCTTGTCGTCGGCTTTAAGCGCGATGGCTCGCCTTTTACCTGTAAAGAGCTTGGCGCAACGGGCTCGCTAATGGCTCTTTTATCGGAAGCCGTGAAACCGAATCTTGTGCAAACAATCGAAGGGACACCAGCATTTGTCCACGGCGGACCATTTGCCAATATTGCGCACGGTTGCAACTCGATAGCCGCAACGCGCGCGGCAATGACATTGGGGGATGTGGCTATCACGGAAGCGGGCTTTGGTAGCGACTTAGGCGCCCAGAAATTCTTTGATATTAAGTGTAGAGCCGCAGGTTTTGTCCCAGGCGCCGTTGTTCTTGTCACAAGCCTAAAAGCGCTTCACTGGCACGGAGGTGTTGACTTAAAAGAAATCGGCAAGCCCAACATCGAAGCACTCATTGCAGGGCTCTGTAACCTTGATGCCCATATCGCTAACTTAAAGCGCTATGGGGCGCCGATTGTCGTTTCGATGAACCACTTCGCTGGTGACGACGAAGACGAAATTGCCCTACTGACTTCGCACTGCACCAAACTCGGTGTGCGCTTTGCTATCTGTAAAGGCTTTGCCGAAGGCGGTAAAGGCGCCATCGAGCTATCGAACGCCGTTTTGGAGGCCTTAAAGGAAGCGCCAAAGGAAATTCACTTTACCTACCCTGAGGAAGCCCCCGTTTTAGAAAAAATCGAGGCCGTGGCTAAGAATGTCTATGGAGCGGGTGCCATATCGCTTTCTGACGCGGCGAAAAAAGATCTCGCTTTGCTTGAAAAGCTCGGGATGAATCGCTTGGCGGTTTGCATCGCCAAAACTCCCTTGTCGTTAACGCACGACGCCGCTCTCAAAGGAGCCCCTAAGGGATGGACGCTACCTGTGGCACGACTGCTTTTAAACGCAGGCGCGGGTTTTATTGTCGCAACCACGGGTTCGATTCTTCGTATGCCAGGGCTTCCTAGAAATCCAGCTGCCTATCGCATCGACTTAAAAGACGGGAAAATTACAGGTCTTTCCTAACTTGCAGTTTGTTCAAAAGGCCATTGGCTTCGAAACAAACCGAGAAAGATCCGCTTTTTTTAGAATGCGGCCTAGGTAATTGTGATTATGTTTTTAAGGAGCATACCTATGGCCGACACAAAAACGCCAGACATCCTCCCTGTGCGTGATGAATTCTTCTGGCTTGAACAAATCAATAAGGCAACCCTGGTGATCAATACCGATGAGGGACTTAGCCCGAAGAATGAAGCCAAACGTTTTGCCGATGCAATCGAAGAGGTTCTTGAAGAAGGTAATAAGCCTGGAGCCGTGCGCCCGAAGGCCGTGATTAAGCTTGAACCGCTTTTGATTGAAAAGGCCGGTCCCCGTATCACCATCCTTCACGTCGGCCGTAGCTCACAGGATATGCATTCGACCTACCGCTTAGCGATGTGCCGCGACAATGCAATCCGCGTGATGCATGCCTTAAATGGCGTCGCGGAAGCGATGACCGCGATGGCAGAAGAACACAAAGACACACTCGTTGTCAATTACACCAATGGCGTTGCTGCTCAGCCCAATACGCTTGGTCACTATTTGGTTGGATTGCTCGCCGGATTTAACCGCGATCGCGAACGCTTAACGCAATTTGTAAAACGCTTTGACTACTGCCCCATGGGTTCTACCGTGCTTAACGGCACAAGTTGGCCCTTGAATCGTCGCCGCATGTGTGGCTATTTGGGATTCTCCGATATCACCCACAACTGCTACGACGGCACATTGGGCATTAATGTGGATATGCCCGTGGAGTTTGCCGAGATTTTGGAAAGTGTTGGTTTACACATCTGCACCTTTATTCAGGATATCTCGGTGCAGTACGCCCAATCAAGACCCTGGATGATTTTGCAAGAAAGCGCCGATACAACCTATGTGTCTTCGGCGATGCCGCAAAAGCGCAATCCTGGTCTGATGGTCAATACGCGTTCGGCCGCAAGCCAAACGATTGCCGATGCCAATGCCATCTTATTGCGCGCTCACAACATCATCCCTGGCATGATGGATGCGAAGAACCAATCCTGCGCTTTGGTTGTCACAAAGACAGCCGTTGGCGCTCTTAACATGCTCACACGCGTTGTGAAGGCCTTGAAAGTTGATAAGGCTCGTGCTCTTGAAGAGCTCAACAACGATTGGACAGCAAGCCAAGAAATCGCCGATGCGATGATGCGTGAATATGGGCTTCCGTTCCGCGTTGGGCACCACGTTGCAAGTAAGATGGTGAGCTACGCTCGCGCCAATGCGATTTTGCCGTTGGCTTTCCCCTACGAGCAGATGAAAGCGATTTACGCTGAAGTGATTCAATCCGAATACCCTGAAGGCGACACGAATCTTCCGATGAGTGAAGCCGAGTTCCGCTCGCTTCTAAACCCACGCGACATTATCAATCGTCGTGCCGTTGAAGGGGGCCCACAGCCCGAGGCGTTCGCTAAGCAACTTACAGAACAAAAAGAGATTAATGCCCAATACGTCTCTTGGGTTGAGAGCACAAAAGACGCCATTGAAAAGGCGCTCAACGCCTTAGATGCCGACTTTAATAAGTTGCGCTAAGAAGCCGTTTTCTTTGCAATGAAAACTTTAGGGAGTGCCCG
>CAVAQL010000095.1:4106-5367 GCA_963590825.1 Bacteroides caccae
GGTTTACGGCAGGTTTCAAAAATCTTGGTCACAAGCGCAATCTGCTCACGGCTTCCCAGGTACCCAGTGGTTACAGCATCAAACGTAATCCCCTCTTTGACCCAGTGCGCACGAATCGGTTCGATATCTTCGGTGAGGTCTCGGAATGTGAAACCCTTAAAGCCTGCCGTGTGCGTCGAAAGCACAGCTGAGGGCAAAATCGCCGTTTCATGTCCGCAGGCAGAAAGAATGGGCAATGCAACCGTCAGTGAACATTGACCCACACAGGAAATATCTTGAATGGTTAAAACACGTTTGTACGTCACAATTACTCCGTTTCTCTACCGTCAGCTGATTCGGTAGCTTCTCTTTTTCGTTCGGCTTCGACGTGCTTGAGGTAATCTTCATCGACGTCGCCCGTGATGTACTCGCCATCAAAGCACGAACAGTCATAGTGTTTAATTTTCGGATTTAATTCTAGGATTGCGCTCTTTAAATCCTCAAGCCTCTGGTAAACAACCGCATCGGCACCAATTTTTTTAGCAACACCTTCTGCATCAAGTCCGTGCCCGCAAATGAGTTCATCGCGCGTTGCCATATCAATGCCGTAGACATTCGGAAACATCACGCGAGGCGCCGTGGAGGCAACAAAGACTTTCTTTGCCCCCACTTCGCGCGCGAGTTTCACAATCTCGCACATCGTGGTCCCGCGCACAATCGAGTCATCGACCAAAAGAACGTTTTTCCCTTCAAACTCAACAGGCATCCCGTTTAATTTCTCACGCACCGTTTTGACGCGTGTGGCTTGGCCGGGCATGATAAAGGTGCGCCCGACATAGCGATTCTTTAAGAAGCCCTCGCGATAGGGAAGTTTTAATGTGGCGGCTAACTGCTGCGCGGCAGGCCTACCAGAGTCGGGGATGGGCATGACGACATCAATCTCATTGATGTCGATTCTCTTGGCGACTTCTTTGGCAAGCGTCTCTCCTAATTTAAGACGCGCTGCGTAAACGCTCACGCCATCCAAAACACTATCGGGACGCGCAATGTAGACATGCTCGAAAATACACGGGCAAAGGTCAACGGATTCGGCGCAAATTTCACTAAAGAGCTCTCGGTTGCGATTAATAAAAATCACCTCTCCAGGCGCTACATCACGCATAAATTCGAATCCGAGGCCACTTAAAGCAACCGACTCGGAGCAAACCATATAGTCGTACGAGCCATCGGCTTTCTTTAGGCGTCCGATGCAAAGAGGACGAATGCCGTGCGGATCACGAAA
>CAVAQL010000096.1:0-5347 GCA_963590825.1 Bacteroides caccae
GTACTTAGCCGATACGCCGCGTTTTGTTGAGTACGTGCGCCGCACAGCGAATCGCTACGATGAATTAAAGAGTCTCAATTATTTACTCGATCGCTTCGAAGAAGAGAAAACCATCGAAGCGACAACTTTTTAAAGAGATTTTTCTGTGAAAGCTCTCATCCTTGCCGCTGGGCGCGGCGTTCGTTTACGGCCTTTAACGGATACGACGCCTAAGCCGCTTTTGCCCGTTGGTACGTTGCGTCTTTGCGATTGGAATTTAGCGGCCTGTTTTCGAGCAGGTATGACTGAAGTTGTGATGAACACGGCGCATTTAGCGGACGCCTTTCAATCGATACCTTCTTTTTATGAAAAGAAAGGAATTCATATCACGCTTAGCGAAGAGGGAAAAACAGCTGATTGCGCTTTAGAAAGCTTAGGCGGTATCGTGAAGGCGTTGCCACTTTTAACCGATGGGAAAGAACCTTTTTTGGTTCTTGCCGGAGACATCGCGCACGACGTTGATTTAAATAAGCTCATCGCGAAACGAGGCGATGTGATTGAAGGGCGCATTGATGCGCATTTAATTTGTGTACCAAGCCCGAGTTATCACCAACAAGGGGATTTGGATTTAGGTCCTGATGGGAAAATCATACCTGGTTCAGGTCCCTATACCTATGGGTGCCTTGCGATTGTGGCGCCAAGGATTTTCGCAGGGCTCAAAGCCGAGCGCGCGAAGCTTTTCCCTTGGCTTTGGAGCTACAAGCTCACAGGCGAAGTGCATCGAGGCTTTTGGAGTAATGTCGGAGATCCAACCGAATACGAGGCACTGATTCAAAATAAAGACGCCTATCGCTCGGCTCAATGGGACAAGTAGGAAATGCTCAAATACGAAGAACGCTTTACTGTATTAACGAGGCTATTAGGAGAAGACGCAGTCAAGCACTTACGCCAATCAAAGGCCGTGATTGTGGGTCTTGGCGGCGTTGGTTCTTGGGCCTCAGAGGCGATTGCTCGATCGGGCATTGGTCACTTAAGACTCGTTGATATGGATACGGTGGCGGCGAGCAATACCAATCGCCAATCCGAGGCTTTAGAGGGAAACTACGAGAGATTTAAGGCCGAAGTTCTCGCCGAACGCCTTCGGGCAATTAATCCAGAGGCCACAATCGAGGTTCTTTGCGAAAGGGTCAGCCAAGAGAATGTGGCAGCTATCATCCCTGAAGGTGCTGTTGTTCTTGAATGTGTAGATGATGTCGAGGCGAAGATTGCCATCTTGCTTGAAGCGCGGCGTAAGAAAGACTTCGTGATTGTCTCAGGGGGTGCGGGTGGTCGTTTGGATCCAACGCAAATTCAATTATGTGATTTGGCGCACGTTACTGACGATCCTCTTTTATCAAAGCTACGCTACACATTGCGTAAGAAACACGGGTTTCCTGCTGGATCGATGAAACGCTCAAAGCCTTTTGGCATTTTGGCAGCCTTTTCCACAGAACCCATGCGGCAAAAAGAAGGCGGTGTGTTTGGCACCGTGATGCCTGTTACTGCAACAATGGGAATGGTTGTGGCCTCAGCTGCGCTGAAGTTTTTACTTGAGAGTAAGAAACAATGACTGGTATTCGTGAACGCGTAAAAGAATTCACATCACGCCTAGGAATTCATATTCCAATCCTTAATGCGCCGATGAGTGGTGTAACAACACCAGAAATGGTCGCTGCCGTAAGCGAAGCGGGTGGCATGGGCGTTATGCCTCTTGATTTACTTGAGGCAGATGAAATCATTGCGGCAATTAAGGACGTGCGGCACTTAACGGATAAGCCGTTTGCCGTGAATTTACGGATTCCTGTGAAGCGTAACGAAGCAGGTTCCGAGGCGCTTTTAGAGGCATTGAGTCTTTTACGTGAAGAAAACCATCTTGAGGCAAGGAAGGCTCTTCCTAATTTTGAAGCGCAGTTTGAGGCTGTACGACAAAGTGATGTTCCTGCGATTCAGGTTTCTTTTGGTGGCCTAAGAGAAATTTATGTTGAGAAACTCCAAGAGCGTGCTAAGAAAACGGGAAAGATGCCGGTTTTAATTGGAGCGGCAACAACGCTACGGGAAGCCAAAGTGCAAAAAGCTGCAGGAGTTGACGCCGTTTTGGTGCAAGGAGCAGAAGCAGGGGGCCCCAGGCTTTCGTTTGAAGATTCGGATGAGGCATTGATTTCTCTTATGAGTCTTGTGGGAACTGCTGCTCGTTCAACACAGCTTCCTGTGATTGCCTCAGGCGGCATTGCCAGCCCAGCTCAGGCGGCGGCTTCATTACTTTTGGGGGCAAGTGCAATCGAAGTAGGAACCTATCTACTTCGCACACAAGAAAGCGCAATGCGTGAAATGTATGAAGAGGCCCTGGAATTTGCAAGCGACACAACAGCGCGGCTTACACGACTGATTTCAGGGCGCTTAACAAGAGCTTTACCAACTGAATTACTCCGAGCCCTAGAGGCCGCAGGCGTTAAGGCTATTGAGTATCCTGCTCACTTCGAATGCATGCGTCCGATTTTTGATTTCGCGCGGGTAACGAATGCAATCGATTACGCCAATCTTTCGTGCGGAACGAGTATTCCCGCTGTTACGCCTAAATCAACAAAAGAGGCGATTTCACAATTGTGGAACAAAACAGAAGACGAACTCAAAGGAGGCCTGCGATGAAAGCCTTACTTGTCGTAGACATACAAAACGATTTCTTACCTGGTGGCGCTCTTGCTGTCGCGTCAGGCGACGCTGTCATCGAGCCTGCTAATCGCTTGATGAAAGCTTTTCATGAGTCGGGGAATGTTGTTATTTGCACAGCCGACTGGCATCCAGAGGACCACATAAGTTTTGCGAAAAATCACGCAGGCGCACAGGTTGGCGAGAGCATCACGGTGCCTTACGGTAAACAACTTCTTTGGCCAGCACACTGTGTTGCGGGTACTTACGGGGCAGAATTTAGCCAAGCACTACACGTAAATTACGCTAACGCTATCGTTCGCAAGGGAACGCACAGCGACTGCGACAGTTACTCGGGCTTTATGGAAGCCGATCGTGTCACCAAAACAGGTCTTGCAGGTTATCTTCGTGAAATGGAGGTGGACTCTGTTTGGGTTTGCGGCTTAGCACTTGACTTCTGTGTTTCGTGGACTGCTTTGGATGCAGCGCATTTTGGGTTTAAGTCGCATGTTCTTATCGATGCAAGCCGCGCCATTGATGTGGCAGGAAGCCTAAGCGCTTCACAAAAGGCTTGGCGTGATGCCAACGTTGTTGAGAGTACAGCCTTAGGGGCGATTCAGAGCCTTTAAAAGAAAACGAGCACTCTCTTTTAAGAAAAAGTGCTCGTTTGAAACTCTAGATAAGGAGAGCCACAAAACTCTCCTTAAAGATTTCGCTAGCGGATAATGAAAAGCGGAACCGTGCCTTGGGCTGCAACGCGCATGACAACCGAGCCTGCGAATGCGGCTTCGAGATTTGAACGGCCGTGGCTTCCCATGACAAGGAGATCGAGTTTTTCTTGCTCGGCGTACTGAGCAATCTTGTCGCCTGCCTTGCCCTGCAAGGACACTTCTTTGACGTTGCCAAGTTTCTCAAAGAGACCACGTAACGGTGCCATCACATTTTCTGTGGATTGCTTTTCGAGCTCTTTGCCACTGGCTTCATTTAAGAGAGCGACTTGTGCAAGCCCCGCAGAGCGCCCAGAGGCGGCCAATGTTGCAGCACCTAATGCGCCAAACATGTAGTCATCGGCACTCTTGCTGACGTAAATCGCATGGAATTCGCACTGTGCAGGCAATAGAGCTCTGTTGGCGATAAGGAATTCCAAAACTTGATTGGAGCGTTCAGATCCGTCAACGGCGATGCCAATTTTGCGGACTTCCTCTGTGGATTTCACTGGACCACGAACAATCAACATGGGGGTCTTTGTGCGAGAGAGAACGCCAACCGTCACAGAGCCAAAAAAGAGGCTTTCAAGCGCGGTTAGACCACGAGAACCCATCAAGATGTAAGAAGGCTTTGTCTCGCTTGCTTTGGCTGCAATCTTTTCAGCGGGGATTCCAAGTTCCCATTCGGCTTTTGCGGTAACGCCAGCATTTTTTAGTTTTTCAATCGCTGGGTTGAGGATGTCTTCAGCTAAAGCTTTAAAACGTTCGATGCCGGCCTCTCCGAGTCTGCCAAGCACTTCTGCGGGAAGCGTCGGTTCAATGACTGTAAAGAGTGTGACTTCGGGCTTGACTTCTGCGGTTTCGGCAATGCGAATCAAGAAGTCCAAAACGTTTTCAGCGTATTTGCTGTTATCAATGGAGACGAGAATCTTTTTCACGATGAGCTCCTTTTGTATTAGGAATAGGAAAATGCCTTTTATCTTGAGATTCTACAGGAGTGAAGTCGAAGAAAAGGCGTCTTTTTTTGAGGAGTTTTTCTTAGGAAAACTCACTTAACTCAAGGGCTCGGCTCATAGGGTTTGTCTAAGACTTTTTTCACAGGATCAATAACGAGTGCAAATCGTCTTATTTCAATAAAAATCACAATACGGTAAGAAAGGCGCGCAAATCGTCGCATTTCAATAAAAATCACAATACGGTAAGAAAGGCGCGGACTGGAGATTTCTCTTTTTTATACTTTGGAAAAAGCGAAATCCGGACTTTTCTTACGAGGAGATAGCCATGTATCACGTTAACAACAAGCAGGCGACGAGGGAATTTTTGGAATGTTGGTGTGCTGTTGGTCAGCATATCCAAGCGATGGGAGGGCAGGCTGTCCGTTGGATTAAAGCTGACCCCTATCCGCCATTTTTGGAGCATCTCTCGTTCTTTTACGGCAACCAGGCGTACTTTGTGCGTATTGAAGAAGAATCTGGCCGCGTCGAAATTCCTGGCACTGTAGACGGACTTATTTCGATTGCGTCAGCTTGGGGCGCCCGTGCCTGCCGAATTGTGATGAAACGAAACCCGCTTAGAGGGTGGCGTCCGAAGTATCCTGGTTGGGGGTTGCAAGACATTCAAACGGAGCGTTTTCTTGTGCCTCCTGAGCTTGTGACGGATGAAAAAATCGAGATCGGTAAGTGGGAGCTTTTTGATTTTGCCTGCCAATTTGTGCGCGAAGACCTCAGAAAGAAAGGCTATGAGATTCTTTCTTCGGGCCGAAATCCTGATATTTACCCATCGATGTGGTTTAGCCGCTCACGCGGATTAAGAGAATGGGCACTTGTTTTGCCCTATCGCTTTCCTGAGCCAAAGCCTGAGTTTCCCGAAGAGCTTGAGGACCTTAAGCGTGAAATGGAGCGGCGGGGTTATCAAGGCTATTTAGCGCAAGTTGGGTTTGCCTCTATCACACCAGGTGAACCACGCCTAATTCGCGG
>CAVAQL010000097.1:0-5190 GCA_963590825.1 Bacteroides caccae
GCTATGGGCTATGAATGAACGCTGTTTTGAAATCGATACGAGAGGGACATTTTTATGATCTTAGGTGTGATTGCAGATGACTTTACAGGAGGCACAGACATTGCGAGCTTCCTTGTTAAAGAGGGAATGTCAACGATTCAGTTAATTGGCGTTCCCGAAGCTTCAGATCCCGTTTGTGAAGCTGACGCTCTCGTCATCAGTCTTAAAAGTCGTTCTGCTCCAAAAGAGCTCGCCATTTCCGATTCCCTTGCCGCTTGTAAATATCTTAAAGAACACGGTTGCAAAACCATCTTCTTTAAGTACTGCTCAACGTTTGATAGCACCTCCGAAGGAAACATTGGCCCCGTTACTCAAGCTCTTATGAAAGAGCTCGGCGTGACTTTTACGATTTTTTCTCCGGCACTTCCTATTAACGGCCGCGAGCTCTTTAATGGCTACCTTTTTGTTAAGGGCGTTCCACTTCACGAGTCTCCGATGCGAAATCACCCTGTCACACCGATGCATGACAGTAACGTGATGCGCTTAGTTGAAATGCAAAGCTCAATTAAATGCGGATTGGTCAACGACAAAGTCGTCAAAGCGGGCCCTGAAGCGATTCGGAGAGCAATTTCTGAACTTGAGGCTCAAGGCTTTACTGGTGCTGTTATTGATGCCATTGATGATGAGGATTTGTTTACGCAAGGCGAAGCTTTTAAGGATTTCGCCTTTGTCACAGGGGGCTCAGGCCTCGGGATGGGACTTGCGAAAGCCTTAGCCTGTGGCGGTAAAGATCTTGCGAAAGCTCAGGAAATGGGGCGGCCAAATTTTGAGAAAACTGTTGTTCTTTCTGGTTCGTGCTCAGCGATGACAAACGCACAGGTCGAACTCTATAAAAAGGACGCTCCCTCTTGGCCAGTTAACATTGAAGAGTGCGTCATTTCAAAAGAAAAGACAGAAGAATATGCCTCTTGCGTTGCCCAATGGGCCAACGCACACACAGATAAAAAGCCGCCGATTATCTACGCAACAGCCAATCCTGACGTTCTCAAAAAGATTCAGACGCAATTTGGTGCCAAGGCTTCGAGCGAAGCAATCGAATCCTTCTTTTATGCCTTAAGTGCCCAACTGAAGAAATTGGGCTTTAAGAAATTCATTGTCGCTGGTGGCGAAACCTCAGGGCAGGTCACAAAAGCGCTTGGCGTTAAAGGCTTTTACATTGGACCCACGATTGCTCCGGGCGTTCCCTGGGTCAAGGCAATTAACGAAGACATTTCGCTTGCGCTGAAATCCGGCAATTTTGGTGACGTCGACTTCTTTAATCACGCTCAAGGAAAGTTTTAATCATGGATAAAAAAGAAATTCAATTGCGAAATGACTTGGTTCGAGTAGGGCACATCCTTTTTGAGCGCGGATTGACCAATGGCTCTGCGGGCAATATGTCCGTAGCCCTTGATGATGGCACCTTTATTGCAACACCAACAGGTTCATCTTTAGGGCAGTTAAACGCAGAAGAGCTTTCCAAAATCGATGCAAAAGGGCTCTTAATCACAGGCGCGAAACCCACAAAAGAAGTTCCTTTTCATTTGGCGCTTTATCAAGCCAATCCTGAAGTAAAAGCGATCATTCACTTACATTCAACTTACAGCACAGCGTATGCGTGTTTAGCCGGTTTAGACCCAGCGAATGCCATTTGCCCAATGACACCCTACATCGTGATGCGCCTTGGGAAAGTCCTTCTCCTTCCGTATCACAAGCCGGGTTCCGTTGAAATCGCCAATGACTTATCTAAAGTTGCCGCAGGACACAAAGCCTTTCTTCTAGCCAATCACGGAATGATTGTAGGCGGTAAATCCATGACAGACGCCTTAAACAACGCCGAAGAACTCGAAGAAAGCTGCAAGCTTTATTTCCTTACAAAAGGCTTAAACGTTAAGCATTTAACCCAAGACGAAATTGACGAACTACTCTAATTCAAGGAGCAGCCATGTTTACAGTAGCCGCCAATTTGACAATGCTTTTTAAAGAAGTTTCCTTTAAAGAGCGATTTGCTAAAGCGCATAACACTGGCTTTCAAGCCGTTGAAATGCTCTGGCCCTATGAACTGACAAAAGAAGAACTTAAAAATCTTCTAAAAGATAACGATCTTGCCCTAGCACTATTTAACACGGCAGGAGGCGATACTGCCAAGGGCGAGTGGGGAAGAGCAGCCATTCCAGGCGCATTCTTAAAAGCCAAAGACGACATTGACCAAGCTTTGGATTACGCAAGCTACACAGGTTGTAAAACCGTGCACGTCATGGCGGCAGTCCTCAAGGGCTTTACGAAAGAGGCATCATACAAAGCTCTTGAAGAAAGCGTTCGCTATGCGACAAGCAAGGCTCAAAACTTAGGAATTACCATCACCCTTGAAGCTTTGTGCCCTGAAGTAAAACCGAACTATCTCTACCAAAGCCAATACGAAACTCTTGGCTTCGTCAAGAAACTAAATATCAAGAATCTCAAAGTCCAATTTGATTTCTACCACGCCCAAATGGTCGATGGCGGTATCACGAAGTTTTTAGAAGAAAACATTGCCCACGTTGGTCACGTTCAAATCGCCTCGGTGCCAGACCGCCACGAGTTCGATCACGGAGAGCTCGACGGTGCGTATTGCTTAAACCTCTTAGAAAAACTCAATTACGCGGGCTTTGTGGGCTGCGAATACAACCCGCAAGGCACAACTGAAGAAGGTCTTTCCTTCCTAAAGAATTATTTAAAAAGAGCTGAGTAAAGGAGAAAATAAAATGAAAATTGCTCTCGTTTATACCGGCGTAACCCCTGAGCTGACTGAACTTGTCGAGCGTGAAGTGAAGTCTCAGCTTCCTGCTGCAACCGAGATCATTTCACACAAGGACCCCACAATCATTAGCGAGGTCGCCAAGATTGGCTATGTGACAAAAGAGCCAGCGGCACGCCTCGTGAAGATGTTTATGGAGTCCGTCGAAGAGGGGGCTGATGCCATTTTGAACATCTGCTCTTCTGTGGGTGAAGTCGCTGATGCCTCTCAAGATCTTGCGCGCTACGTTGGAGTTCCCATTGTGAGAATCGATGAGGAAATGTGTCGCGAAGCTGTTCGCCAAGGAAAACGCATCGGCGTTATGGCAACGCTTTCATCGACATTAAATCCAACAAAGAACACGGTACTTCGCGTTGCTCGTGAAATGGGTCAACACGTTGAAATGGTCGATGCCTTAGTCGAAGGTGGCTTTGGTCTTAATCCCGATCAATTCCGTGAGTTGATGACCAAGTACGCCACAGAAATTGCTGACAAAGTCGACATCATCTTGTTTGCTCAGGGCTCTATGGCCTATTGCGAACAGTACATCGCCGACAAGATTGGTAAGCCCGTTCTCTCAAGTCCACGCTTTGGTGCGATCGCTTTGCGTCGCGCACTTGAAGCGAAGGGCCTCATGTAAAGAAGGAGCCTAAACTCATGAAAGCATTACTTAAAAAAGCGAGTCGTGTTCTCTTAGCAGGTCTTGCTGCCACGACATTGGCTTTTTCTCTAACAGGGTGCGAAAAAGCTGAGCGCCAAACGGTGATTAACTTCTCGCACACACAGGCACCGAACTCGGTCTCGGACTTAGCTGCGAAAGAATTCAAAAAGTACGTTGAAGAAGCCTCTAATGGGACGATGCGTGTTGAGATTTTCTCTAACTGCGGTCTTTCTGGCGGCGACTTAACGAAAGCGATTGAATTAACGCAGACCGGTAACATCGATATTCACACCTGTGCCCCTGCGAATATCGCGAACTACGATCCACGTTTTTACGCCTTCTGGCTTCCATTCCTTTTTCCGACAGAAGACAACCTCTTAAAGTTCTGCCACAGTGAAAAAGTGAAAGCTGAAGTCAATAAGTGGTGTAACGCCATTGAAACGGAAAACCTTGGCATCCATAACGCGGGTTCTCGTCAGATTTCCAACTCCAAGAAAGAAATTAAGACGCCTGAAGACCTTCAAGCAATGAACATTCGTGTGCCTGGAGCCAACGTCTTTATTTCCCTTTATCGCAACTACTTTGACGCCAACCCGACAGCGATGGACTTCTCTGAGGTCTACACCTCGTTACAACAGGGTGCTATCGACGGCCAGGAAAACCCCATTGCCGTCTACGCCTCGTCAAAATTTGACGAAGTTCAAAAGTATGTCACGCTCTGGGACGGTGTTCGCGATACAACGATTTGGATTATGAGCTCGGCAACACTCAAGAGCTTAAAACCCGAAGAAGTACGCATTGTTCGCGAATCTGCCGATAAAGCACTGCAATGGGCCAATGATTACCTAGCCGCTTCCGAAGGCAACATCATCGAAACCTTAAAGAAGAAAGGCATTGTGATCACTGAGCTTACAGACGAGCAAAAGAACGCCTTTAAAGAAAAGTGCAAAGGTATCTACTCCGAGTTCGAACCCACAATCGGTAAGGATGTCATCGAGCTCTTTACTAAGGGCTATCTTGAGGACTAAATCATGAAGAAATTCTGGGACAATTTCGAAGAATACTTGTGCTGCATCGCCTTGGTTGTTATGGCTGTGATTACGTTTGTCAACGTTTTCTCGCGCAAAGTAAGCTTCATCAATCTTTCGTTTACACAAGAGTTAGTCACAACGATGTTTGTTTGGGTGTGCTGCCTAGCTGCGGCCGCAGCCTTTAAGACAAACTCGCACATGGGCTTTTCGTATTTAACCGACAAAATTAAAGGACCGATGAAGACCGTTCACACCTATGTGAGAGCGATTTTGATTACCTTTAATTTTTTAATCTGGCTTTATTACGGGGCTGAAATGGTGTGGCGTCAGGCGCATTACCACATGCTCACCGGCGTTTTGGAGATGCCGATTTGGATGATTGGTATTGCCATCCCCATCTCGGCGGTGCTTTCGATATACCGCCTCTGGGTCTACACCTACCACAATAAGAATAACACCACCCAACAGGAGCTCATGTAATGGTAGAACTCATTTTATTCGGCAGCTTGGCGGTGATGATTCTCATCAACATCCCCATTGCTATCGCCTTAGGTCTTGCGAGTATTTTCACCCTGTTCTTTACCGGTGACCCCTTGGGTGTTGTTCCGGCGATGATGCAGGCAACAGTTCAAAAGTTCACGCTTTTAACAATTCCTTTGTTCATTTTGGCCGGTGCCATTATGGATAAGGGCGGCATTTCAAAG